>NZ_JAUBTL010000024.1:52767-94931 GCF_036702475.1 Microcoleus sp. D2_18a_B4 | reverse complement strand
CGTGAGGGTAGAGGGTGTGAATCCCCTAGAGGAGTAGGCTCCTCAAACTAAACAACCTTTTCAAGTCGCGCTAACCGCTAGCGACAGAGCGAGGGACTAGCTACGCATCCCAGGGTGTCGTGACTCAAAAAACGTAGTCAATTAAGACTGAGGCTGGTCAGAACGGCTTGTTAGATTTCTCCTTCAAGCCTCATGCCTTTAGGCTGAGGTTCCTGACCTTGTGGTTGGGGTTGTCGGGTGTTGGTCGTTTGTTGTTATACCACAAAACACCGTCAGTCGATTTTAGATTTTAGATTTTAGATTTTAGATTTTAGATTTACTTGCAGCATTGAATCTGGAATCTCGAACAGGAGTCTAAAATTTGGGGTTCACCACGACAGGAGTGGGGGGCTTGTATCCTTTTTGGGGCGGTTCAGGTGCGAAAATGTGTACCCTACTCTCACCGTAAGGTGCTATAAGACCGAACCCTACAAATTCAGAGAAATTCAACTAAAGTCTTTCTAAGAAATTTCGCAATAATTGCTTTCCCGAAGTCGTCAAAATACTTTCCGGGTGAAACTGCACACCTTCAATATGCGGATATTCCCGGTGCCGCACCCCCATAATAGTTCCGTCTTCAACCCAAGCCGTAATTTCCAAAACTTCTGGACAACTCTGCTTTTCAATTACCAAACTGTGATAGCGAGTTGCAATCATCGGCGATTCAACGCCCTGAAAAACTCCGACTCCTGCGTGTTCTACCTGAGAAGTTTTGCCGTGCATCAACACGGGTGCAGAAACAATTTTGCCGCCGAATACTTGACCAATACTTTGATGTCCGAGGCACACGCCTAAAATTGGTAGAGTCGGCCCCAATTCTTTGATTAATTCCAGAGAAATTCCCGCATCTTCCGGCCGCCCCGGCCCTGGAGAAATCACCACTGCGGCAGGCTGCAATTGGCTAATTTCTGCTAAGGAAATTTGGTCGTTGCGGTAGACTTGCACTTCGCGGGCTACGGGCAACTCAGCACCGAGTTCTCCTAGATACTGTACCAAATTGTATGTAAAACTGTCGTAGTTATCGATTACTATAATCACGGCTTAAGTTGGATTTTAGGTTTTAGATTTTAGATTTTAGATTGACTCGCTGCCTGAAAGCAAGGGTTTTAAGATTTTAGATAGATGCCCAAGATAAAAATAGTTGCAATATAGACGAATAAAACTAAAAACCTCCCATTGGTCATCTAAAACCTAAAATTTGCTGAGGCCAATAATTTACTGACGGGCGATCGCAATTTGAACGACTGCCCACAAGGGAGGAAGCAGAAGTGCACTACCGACGATCGTAGCAGCCATTGCCGATACCAGAACCGCTCCCGCACCGCAGTCTTTGGCAATTTTGGCTAGTTCGTGGTAAGATTGCCCGACTGTCAAGTCTACCACCGATTCGATCGCCGTATTCAACAGTTCCATTGCTAAAACTATGCCAATGGTGACGCCGATCACAGATATTTCTACAGGTTTCAGTTGCAAAAATAGGCCGAGTCCGATCGCCAAAGTGCCAATAACAGTGTGAATCCGAAAATTGCGCTGAGTTTCAAAAGCATAACTCAGACCACCCCAAGCGTATCTAAAACTCGTAGCTAAGCTAGATGCGATTTTCCAGGACAGCTCTCGGTTGTATTTCAAGGCTTTTTTAGACTCGTGGACTGTCTGGCTAGTAGAGTCTTGAGGCATGGGCAGAAACTGTGCGATTTGTGATGAAATTGAGGGTCTATCTAGTGTCATAAAGAACCAACTTTAATTTACAGAGATGAATGAAAGCTAAACTTTTCAAATTAACTACATCAAGTCTAGGTAACTTTTCTAAGTTTTTACTAAAGTTTTGGTTTAATTTCAGAAAGTTATGTTGGGCTTGACATGATTTGTTAAATCACCATCAACTTCAGTTATGCTGTTTGGATCGTAAGACCGATCGCCCGCAGCAATGTTTCCTGTCGATCGAGCATTTGAGTCAGACTTTCTTCATCCGGGTGATCCCAGCCCAAAAGATGCAGAAAACCGTGGGCTGCCAGCCAAGCTAGTTCGGTTTTCAGGGGATGTCCTTGCTGCTGGGCTTGTCGGTTAGCTGTATCGATCGAGATGACGATATCACCCAAGTATAAGGGTTCAGATGACTGCATTTCTTCTAGCTGAGGACAGTCTACCTCTAAAGCTGCGAAAGCTAGTACATCGGTTGGTCGATCGAGCTGGCGGTACTGGAGGTTGAGGGCTTGCATCTCCGTATCGGCGGTTAAACGCAGACTGACTTCGTAGCCCGGAGCGACTGGCACATACTCTTCCTGGTTTTCCAGCCAAACGCTAAACCAATTTTCCCAGGTTTCGGCCCAAATCTCCCCGCTGGCTGCACTCTCAGCGAGGTTGGAAGCGTCGGCTGACTCCTGGGCGAGCCCGTAACAGTCTTCGACGTTCACCTCGATTAACATTTTTTTGCTCTCCTGTCAAGGGATATATTCAATTTTTTTACAAATTCCAATTGCGCGATCGAACGGCAGGGGATTTTGCTGTTGCTGGCAAGATACAGTAATCTGTTAGAGATTGCAACAGGCAGGCAGAACAATCAGCTTAACTCCCGATTAAGAAATATCAAAAACATCAGCAGAAATTAGAGGCTGATTGTTAGAATCCCCGATTAAGAATTGAAATATCGATCGAGAAAAGCCAAACCGACGAGTACGCCTAAAAGTCCGATCGCTGTCAAGGCAAAATGAAACAGAGAAGTCGCCCGCTTGCGAACCATGTTCCGCATCGCCAGCTTGACATAACTCGGTGGAGGTGCAGTGTTTGTCGGTGCTGTCGGGGTTTCGGCGGACTCTTCTGAGGCGGGAATTGCTGAGGGAGGTTGACTCATAGTGGTTAGTTTAGAAGGTTAATAGAGGGGCTGCTGAGGATAGCCTCGTCCCGATGGTAACAAATATGTAACGTTTTGTGTAGGATTTTTTAGCTTTTCGATCGCCCCGGGCCCATTAAAGGGGGATTATACCAACAGATTAATGTGCGATCGCCCTGATAATCAATTCGAGATTTTCTTTTCATCTTCAGAGACACAAGGATAAATTAAATTCCCGATCCGTCTTCCTGTGCGCTTTAACAAAAATTTTTAAATTGTCAAGTCGCACAATCAAGCGACACTCATTTGAGTTAACTCAAATGAGTGTCACCAGAAAAAGCGACTGTTAACCAACCGCGACGGGCAGTTATTCATAGATATAGCCACGGAAAAACAGAAACAAAGTTTTCCGGCTAAATAACCCAAGCTAAAAGTTAAATTACTCAAACAAAAACATGGAAGTTTCCACCTTTGAAATCCTCGCCGCACCGATCGCACCTGTGATGGGCATCCCTCCACAACTCATCCCAGTGGCTCGTCGAATCGTTCAGGGATACTTTCTCACCATCTCCAATCTCGAAGCGATCGACTTGCGATATCGGATTGAGTTTACCATCAGCTTACCCGTGCCGGCAAATCCTAATAAAATCTTGCTCAACAACGCTTTCTTAGTTGTTGACGTTGAAGGCACTAACATCGAGGTACCTCTGACTCAGCAGCCAGGAAAACCGAAGGTATATCGCGCATTTTTCACAATACCCGCTCACAAAACTGCATCTGTTCAATTGTTGCCCATTCTGCCAAAAACTCTGACTCCCGGTTTGTTGGAAGTGCGCGGCTATGTCTCGCTATTTGTGCCAGCGCGCTCCATCTTTCCAAAGCCTCAACCCCAAAGCAAGAAACCAGTCAAGGTGTTATTGAATCCCGAAATTCGCGGTACTTTCTTGCCAAACGATTTCCCATCCGAAAATCCCACTTTACCCGACTTCGATCAAATTAATTACACATTAGCGATCGCCAGTGGAAAAGGCTTGAACGAGATTACGCCTGAACCAGGTAAACCAATTATCATCGATTTACCAATTGTTGGCCCAATTTTGGAAGAGTTACGCAACGGTAATTTGGACTTGGCTACTTTGGAAGCAGACAATTCAGAAAAAGCTCAAATGCTCGTGCAACTCCTGGCCCAACTCGATGCCAATGATGTCAATTTGAAAGAGCTAAATACAGTGATGGATAAATTCGATATTCCTGTCAGAATGTCTCGCGGCTAGAACTGTTAAATGGTAAGTAACTGTAGGGTGGGCAATGCCCACCTTACGTTTGATTATAGCGGTTCTCAAAAAAGTGATGTATGCCCACGGAGGCCTATGCCCTATGCCCTATGCCCATGAGTACCTCATCTTTCTGAGAAAGGCTATACGTTTAATTACCCCCACTTATACACTCAGTGAGCTTTATTCAAATGTCGAACTCATTTAAATTTCAGCCTGTTTCTTTTAGTTGGGTGGCTGTTCATCCGCAGCCAAAAGGTATTGTTCAATTTATTGGGGGAACTTTTTTTGGTAGTTTGCCAACTCTGTTTTATCGATATTTTTTACAGCAGTTGTTTGAAGAAGGTTATACCGTAGTTGCTTTGCCATTTAGATTTACTTTTCGCCACTGGCCGATCGCTATTGGGTTATTAAAAGAGCAGGAGATACTGAGAACCGAACTGACCAAAATTGCTCAAAGATTAGGCTATGAAAGCGAAATTTATCAAGAACCATCGAGTTATTTTTGGGTTGGTCACAGTCTGGGATGCAAGTATATTGCTCTTTTAGAATTTTTAAGCGACGATCGGTATCCAAATATTGTGGAGAAATTCTGCGCTCGCCCTGACTACGAACGGATTCAAAGGTTAATCGAAAATCTGGGCATCGACCGACCTTCAATTAAAGGCCAGCCGTCCTTATTAATTGCTCCTGATATCAGCAATACAGAGAGCGCTATTCCAGTGCGATCGCTAGCACAATTATTAGACAAATTCCGCTTAGGAGTGCTACCAACCAGAGAACAAACTCAATGCTTTATTGCTAATAGTTCTCTGTTTAATTTAACAGCAATAATTTCTTTCGAGCGAGATAAAATTGCTGGTTCTATCAATGATATCAACAAAAGTCCCGAAGAACAAAAAAACAGCGATGTACTTTGGCTCGTAGAACAGCTAAGTAATAGAAAGTTGCCTTTATTGAGCGAGGAAATAGAAGGCAAACATTTAGAGCCGATTGGCGTCCAAATCGGTTACTATATTGTTGACCTCAATCCTTGGGATAAATTCATCAAACCCCTGAAAAGGCGCTTTCTTGAATATTGGTCTGTTCATTTTTTGGATGCTTTGAAAAAGCGGTTAGGCCCTTAACTATCGGTTGTTATTTGCGATCGCCCTCTCAATCCTCTCTCCTCCAACAGAGAATCGGCCCAAACAGCATCAGTTTCGGACAGTGGGGGAACTGGTGTGGCGGTGTAATCTATTCTAAAGTCATAGGCGGCGCGATCGTAAACCCCATTTAATAACGCTTGTAAATCTACAATTGGTTCCGCATCACCCGCGCGCAAAGGCAGGGGAAACGGAGGAATCATATCGGGTAAATTGAAAAGGTACAAATCCGCCAAAGGCCTTTGATTTCCGCGACTCACTAAAATTCGATAACTTGCCTCAATATCGTTATCAAAAACTAACATGGGTTGGTAACTTCGCCACAAGTCAATTTCAACCATATGAGTGCGACTACCAAACACCTTTTCTCGCTTTGCTTCATACATTTCTCGCCCTTTTCCAGGGCGCTTATTGGCTGGTGACAGCACTTCAATCACTGTCACAACTTCCCTAGTTGCTGTATCTCGTACCTCTAAATATGCTTCCCTAAATTCCACAGGTACTGGCAGTCTTACTTTCAAAGCTTTCACAGGCGGTGCGGCAACTGCAACATTAGAAGAAGTAGGGTTGGTTGGACTAGGAGAACGCTGCACAGTGACATCAGGAATCCCCACTAATAGGGAATTGTCCCCGCTAAGCTCATAAACTCTTTTTTCAATATCGACGATATATTTTGGCAGCAACTGCGGCACTAATGATTCAAAAATGCTACTAATTAGCAAGTGATGTACTTGAGGCCACAATTCAGGACTTTCTAAATAAGGATTCATCCCTGGAAACGGATTAGGCATTAATCTAGCTCCGGTTAATTTACCTACTTGTATTATCCCCTTAACCCTCTGTCCCGCAACAGAGAATCGGCCCAAACAGCATCCGTTTCTGACAGCGGGGGCACTGCATCGGCTGTGTAATCAATTTCAAAATCATAACCTGCGCGATCGTATACTTGATTAATCAGCGCCTGTAAATCCAGAACCGGCTCTACATCTTCGGGACGCAAAGGCAAGGGAAATGCAGGAATTGTATCGGGAAGGTTAAATAAGTATAAATCTGCGATCGGGCGTTGATTGCTGCGACTGACTAAAACGCGGCAGTCGCTTTTATGGGAATGTCCGAAAACTGGCAAAGGTTCCCCACCTCGCAACAAGTCTATTTCGACTAAATGGGTACTGCTATCAAATATTTTATTTCGCTTATTGTCATACTTTTCTCGACCTTCCCCCCGGCGTTTATTTGCAGGCGAAAGCACTTCAAGAACCGTGACAACTTCCTTGGTTGCCATATCGATTACTTCTAAATATCCTTCCCTAAATTCTTCCGACACTGGGATTCTCACTTTTAAAGGCTGCACAGTTCGGGAAGCGACGGCGACAGCATTAGATGCGATCGCACTTGCGGGAAGGCGTTTCTGTTGGATAGAGACATCAGGAATCGCTACTAATAGAGAATTTTCACCTTTGATTTCGTAAATTCGCTTTTCAATAGCGACGCGGTATTTCGGGCGCAATTGCGGAGTTAACGACTCCTTAATCACACTAATCAGTAAATGATGGACTTCTGGCCAAAAATCAGGATGTTCTAAATAAGGATTCATCCCCGGAAATGGATTAGGCATGAGCGTACTTCCCGTTTACCACTACTATTTTAGCAGCTCAATTAAAAAAACGCAGACAATATCAACATATCATCTGCGTTAATCCGCGTGCATCTGCGATTAAAATGACCTAAAAATTGCCATAACTACTAATAGCCGCCTGCAACCTCCCAATCACTTCATCAACCGAAATCGCCCCCAACTCCCCAGAAGCACGAGTCCGAATATTCAAACTATTCGCCTCAACCTCCTTCGCACCCACAACACCCATCACCGGAATTTTATCCTTCTCAGCATTGCGAATTAACTTGCCCAAACGCTCGCTATCCTCATCAGCTTCAGCGCGAATATTTAGCGCCTTCATCTTCGCCGCCACTTCCTTCGCAAACGGCAAAAACTCCGCGCTGACAGGCAACAACCGCACCTGAATCGGCGCTAACCACAGCGGAAAATCGCCTGCATACTGCTCGATCAAAATCCCGATTAAACGTTCCAAAGAACCGAAAGGAGCGCGGTGAATCATCACCGGGCGCTTGCGAGTGCCGTCTTCAGCAACGTATTCCAAATCAAAACGTTCTGGCAAATTGTAATCTACCTGAACAGTTCCTAATTGCCATTCTCTATCCAAAACATCTTGGAAAATGAAATCGAGTTTCGGCCCGTAAAAAGCCGCCTCCCCAATTCCCTCAAAATAATTCATTCCCAAAGTTTCCACCGCGCGGCGGATTGCACCTTGAGCCTTTTCCCAAGCTTCATCGGAACCGATGTATTTCTCTAAATTGTTCGGATCGCGGAAACTCAAACGCGCCTTAAAGTTTTTCAGTTGCAGACTCTTGAATACTGACAGAATCAAATCCACCACATTCAAGAATTCTGCATCCAATTGTTCCGGCGTGACAAATAAGTGGGAATCATCCACCGTAAAGCCGCGCACCCGCGTTAAACCGCCCAATTCTCCCGATTGTTCGTAGCGGTAAACTGTGCCGAATTCCGCCAACCGCATCGGCAATTCGCGATAGGAACGCAATTCGCTTTTGTAAATTTGAATGTGAAAAGGGCAATTCATGGGTTTCATCACAAAACCCTGTTCGTTTGCTGCCGCTTCCTCATCCTCCGCCATCAGCGGAAACATATCTTCTTTGTATTTCTGCCAATGTCCAGAAATTTTGAACAAATCGACTCTGGCAATGTGCGGAGTCACAACTTGCAAATAACCGCGCTTGATTTGTTCTTGTTTCAAGTAATCTTCTAAAATACTTCTCAAAACAGTGCCTTTCGGCGTCCACAAAGGCAAACCAGGCCCCACAGGATCGGCAAAGATAAACAAGCCTAATTCTTTGCCTAATTTGCGGTGATCGCGCCTTAATGCTTCTTCTTTGCGGTGTTTGTATGCTGCTAATTGTTCGGGAGTTTCCCAAGCAGTGCCGTAAATGCGCTGTAACTGAGCTTTGGTTTCATCGCCGCGCCAGTATGCGCCTGCTAGGCTTTCTAGCTCGATCGCCTTTGGATTCAACTCACGGGTATTTTCTAAGTGAGGCCCCGCGCACAAATCCCACCATTCCTCGCCCACATGGTAAAGAGTAATTGGTTCGATCAAACCTTCTAAAATTTCTAATTTGTAAGGTTCGTTAATCTCCTTAATTCTGCGTTCCGCTTCCTCGCGGCTGACTTCTTCCCGAATTACAGGCAATTTACGGTTGATGATTTTGATCATCTCTTTTTTAATGGCTTTTAAATCCTGTTCCGTAAAAGGTTCGGGAGTGTCAAAGTCATAATAGAAACCGTTTTCAATCCAAGGGCCGATCGTTACTTGCGCCTTGGGAAATAACTTCTGCACCGCCATCGCCATAACGTGGGAGGTGGTGTGGCGAATTTTTTTTAGTGACTCCGACTCACTCGTGCGGGGCAACTCAATCTTAACGGACTCTTCTGGAGCGGACATGGATTCTGAGCTAGACATCGGCTGAATTAGCAATTAATTTAGTGGCAGTTGCTTCTATATTACTCAGATTGGGACAGCAAGCGCCGACTTCCGGTTGGGGGACACCCTGGGAAATTAGGTCATTCTGGGCATGGGGCATTGGGCATTGGGCATTGGGCATAGTTTTTTTCTTTCTTCTTCCTTTCATCCGTTACATCTCACATCTTGCACCATTGTCAAGAACAGGCTTTTCGGCCTGTTCCACAAAGAGTGAATTTTCTTGTGGAACAGGCCGAAAAGCCTGTTCCTAAAAAGCTTATTGAGAATGGTGCAACATCTCAGTTACATCCGTTACATCCGAAGAAAGCGAATCCCTTGCCGAACTTCCTTCTGCTATGAGCTATTGCTAGCGAGTCTGAGCCGATATTGCACAATTTGGGGATTTCGACTCAAAAATCGCTGCTGACACCATTAAATTTATTCACACCCACCTACTAATTGTTGTGAAACCCTTGAATTTTTGTTAAAATTATGTTACAATTTGTAAAGACAGTCTAAGACTATAATAGATAAATAACCCAATTTTGATCCATGCTTAATTCCAACTTGCCCGAACCAGAATTGCTCAAAGCGTTACTGGAACCGCTCTTAGAGGATTTCACTTACTGGTTCGACCGATCGGCAAAACTCTTAGAAACTGAGGAAATTCCCTTTCTCAGCGACGAAGATCAATCTGACTTGCTGGCGCGAGTCCAACAGGCTCAGCAAGAAGTAGGCGCGGCTAAAGCTCTATTTCAAGCAACCGGAGGTCAAGTTGGGATTGAAACAGCAGCACTGATGCCGTGGCACAGACTGCTCGCCGAATGCTGGCAAGTATCGGCGCGCTTTCGCTCATTGCAGTCAGCTCCCCCTGGAAAATAAGGAAGCGAGTTCAAGTTCAACTTGCAGTCAAATCCCCAATCTTGGGAAATGTGGCGGCTGACTTGACAACCTCAAACAGATTTCCAGTTAATAAGTTATCAGAAAATTGGGTTTAAAACCCCGTCCTTTTAGGAAGGCTTTATTTCCAAAAAGTTCTAAAAGTTTCCCAAATAGTACCCTATACTACAAAGAGATACAGGTAGAATAACCGCGAGCATCGAATGGATAACCAACCCCAAAATGACCCGCTTGAGAAACAATAATGTCTCGTGGGTGGCGAAAACCACAAAAACATAGCTAGGGTAGCCATCGCGCACCCATACCAGAAAACTCAAAATCTTAGTAGTTAGATGTACCGTAGGGCATACGGGAACAAAGGGAATGAGCCCTTAACGCTTGGGGAGACAAGCCCTCTGGGACTATTCAAATTAGGCTCGAAGCTTCGTTCAATTGGACGGGTTTTTGGTTTAAATATTGCCGAAGGGATGAATAGTTTAAAGGTATGTCAGTGAACCAAGAATCCCCGCGTTTACGGCCGGGAGTGTCAATACTTGCTGAAACACTTTTGTAAATTGCTGTGTGGCTGTTTAGCCCGGAGGAGAAGATAATGTTGCACCTGCTTTATATTTTAGCTTTTACCGTTCTTGCCTTTCTGGCGGTCGGTAACTTAATCCGCAGTCTAGTCACCGTTGGTATGGAATCCCAGCGCCCTCAACAGTTCAGGGCAAATAATCCCTACGCATCCTATCCTCGCTCTCAATCTGTACCGCATCCAGAACTTTTAGACGAACACGGAAATGTTGTCAATGAGCCGCTGTTAGTGATGCGTTCGCTGACTGTCCAAGACGCCCGCGAACAATTAGATGCTCTCTACAAATCATCTCCGGGCGGCAGCGACGAAGGGGGCGAACTAGCCTGATACAACCACAGCCGCAGCATTTATACTCAGGCGCGATGCCTCAAAAAAATATAGGACTTACACGCTAGGTGTCCGAAGCCCGGTTTATTCATAGATGGTGGGTAAAAACCGGGTTTCTTGGGATCAGTCGTCAAAATAATTGGTCGTTAGTTTTTAACTAATGGCTAATTATTTGCGCTTTTTTAAAGTTTAATTACCGATTAACCAGATCGATCGCCAAAAAGCGATAATTATGGCACTGATATCCAAGAGACCGAGGATAGTTTGACACTCAAGTACAGGGAAACTAGGAATCTTGGCGGGCACGGCCGAGCGAATTTGGGCGAACACGGGGGTACCCCAGGAGAGCGAAACCGATTTCTTTGTACTTTACTTACCAAGTGCTGTAAATCTATCAGATACTGAAGAAGGATCGCTCTAAACCTCCTATCGATCCTGTTTTGTCATCGGCAAAAATGCACGTTTAAGGCTAGATGATCGTCCCTATTTCGCTACTGGCAGAACTTCTGCAAGCTTTGCCCCAACTGCGGGCACAAATTTATTTCAAATCTTCCATGACAGCCCTGTCTCACGCTATGGAAGACTTAGTTTTGGCGGGTTCCGACGACGAACCGCTAGTGATTGCAAGCTTTCAGCGAGAGCGCTTCTACCGCCAGGAAGCTCACCGCTACCGGCGAATTGCCTCACGATCCTCTCAGGTATATGTGCTGGCAGCACCGGAAACTGAGTTTAAAAATTCTTCGGAGTGTCACGAAACTGTGGCGTTTGCACCGGAGGACGGATTAAGTAAAGAGTGGCACTTAGTGGTACTGGGGGAACACTACTCAACTTGCCTGATTTGTCAAGAAAAAATTGTGCCGATCGAAAATCAGGACGAGCGCGGGCCGCTGGTGATGGATCAAGCTCGCAGATTTGAAGGAATTTGGACGTTCGATCGCGAGGTCAGCTCCAAAGCGGCCGCATTGTTGCTCGATAGAATTGTCAATTATCGCCCGGAATTGGCCGAAAAGATCGATCGAGCCCGAACTACTTACAAGCTCAAAACACCGAAAAAAACGAGGAAATCCGCCACTTCCAAAGCCGCCAAACCCGACAAAAGTACGGCAAAAAGCTCAAAAATTCCCAATCCAAAATTGAGCGATGCTTTTACCGAACGCTTAGTCACCTACTTGCAAGCAGGCCAGCACAAACTGCTCAAAGCATACGCCGCCATCGCCGCCCAGGAACGCAAAGAACGCCTGGTAAACTTAATTACAACGGCAATGCGGCAGTCTCTCAACCCACAAGAAATCGTCGAAGTTGCAGTTCAAGAACTCGGCACTGCCCTGTCAGCAAGCCGATGTTTGATTTATCGGTGCAAGACAGCAGATATTGCGGTCAAAATAGATCGCGAGTTTTTGGCTCCGGGCGCTAGTTCCATGCTGGATCAGACTTGGCTGTTGCAGGAAAATCAAATATGGATTGAGGCGGTGGCGCGGCAAGAGCGAGTTTACATCCAAGACACATCACAACACCCGCTGATTGTCAATACAAAATTCCTGGAAAAAATTGTAAAAAATTGGCAAATTGTCTCTTGGTTAATGGTGCCAGTGCTTTATCAGGGGCGGGTTTTGGGAATGGTGGAAATGCACCAGTGCCGATCGACTTTGCCTTGGGAAGAAGACGAAATTGCTTTAGTAGAGGCGATCGCCACCCAACTCGGAGCAGCCTTAATTCAAGCAGAAACCTACGCTCATTTAGAAGAACTCAACCAACAATTAGAAGCATTAGACCGCACTCGCAGCAATCTAATTGCCATCACGGGACACGAACTCAGGACTCCGCTTTCTACGATTCAAGTGTGTTTGGAAAGTTTGAATTCCGAACCAGATATGCCTGCAGAATTGCGGCAAATCATGTTAGAAACTGCCCTCGGCGATGCCGATAGAATGCGGAAACTCGTGCAGGATTTCTTAACTCTTTCTCACTTAGAAAGCGGGCGAGTCCAATGGAATGTAGAATCGCTGACGCTGCAAGAATGCGTTGATTTAGCCCTCAGCAGTGTGCGATCGCGCCACGGAGTCGATCGACAGTTACCGGAAATTATCGCCGAAGTGTCCGCAGAATTGCCTTTAGTGCAAGCTGACGGAGAGTGGTTGGTGGAGGTGCTCTCCAAACTGCTAGACAACGCTTGCAAATTCACCACACCTCAAGGAAGCGTGACCATAAGAGCCAAAA
Source organism: Microcoleus sp. D2_18a_B4 (assembly GCF_036702475.1). Taxonomy (NCBI): domain Bacteria; kingdom Bacillati; phylum Cyanobacteriota; class Cyanophyceae; order Oscillatoriales; family Microcoleaceae; genus Microcoleus; species Microcoleus sp. D2_18a_B4. Next base: position 82,071 of record NZ_JAUBTL010000024.1, on the reverse strand, counting down.
GCAACGGTTCTCGGATGGTGGAAGTGCTCGTAGCCGATACGGGGAGGGGAATCGAGGCGAACAGTTTAAAAGTAGTGTTCGATCGATTTTATCAAGAAGAAGGAGCTTTGCGCCGCAGCGCCGGCGGTACCGGTTTGGGATTGGCAATTTGCAAACAGATTGTTGCCGGCTGGGGCGGTAAAATTTGGGTAGATTCCGCAGGAAAAGACCGAGGAAGTGAATTTCACTTTACTATTCCCACTGTTTAGACTCAATGGATAATAGTTAACTAATCACTCTTAAAGGTGATGTGGCGGGAGCGGTGTTCAGCTTTAAAATAGAAAGTATCAAAGCCGATTCAGGATGCGCTTGCCGTCTTAAACCCGGTTTGGCGACAGAATACCTAGGGAGGCTGCCGAAAATTAATATCAGTTTAAAAAAAGAATCCAACTGTAGGTAAGCTGCAAACCCCGATAGTAATCAGTCATGCCGAATCTAAAATCTAAAATCTAAAATCTAAATTGGTATAAGTCTGCCCTGCACAAGCCGTGACATGGTAAAAGTCGATCGAATCTGTTGAGGCACTGCCGAGGCCAGTGTTGATTCGTGGAAAGTTGAAAATGCAAATGTTTGGCCCGGAAAAAGTTTTTTTCCAGAAGAATACTCAAACCTAGAGGTTAGCAAAATCGATTATGTCACCTACAACCCAGATGAAATCTACTCAACCTATGGCCAAAAAGCCACAACTACAATTAGGTTCCCAAGGTAAAGCGGTATTGGAACTCGAACAACTGCTAACCAAGTTGCAACTTTATAGGCAGCCTGCTAAAGGAATTTTTAACAAAGCCGTTGAATTTTCTGTGAAGCTGTTTCAGTTTCGGGTTTTCTTGTCGCCGGATGGCATTGTCGGGCCGCTCACTTGGCAGGCGCTTTATACTGCAGCTCCAGTTAATATGCCGATACTCAGATTGGGCAGTTCTGGAAAAGCAGTCGCTACTGTTCAGGAAGTTCTCAAAATTTCCCAGCATTATGGCGGTAAAATTGACGGCGACTTTTCTACTTTGACGGACAAAGCTGTTCGCGCATTTCAAAAAAGCTTTGGGATTGAGGCTGACGGGATTGTCAATCAAGAAACTTGGACTGCTTTGAGCCAAATTCCGCGCGGCTATGACCCTAATTCGTTCTTGACTTAGGGTTGACGCGGTAAATTCTTCGATCGTGTGTGGGGGAAATTGGGGGAATGTGCGATTATTCGGGTGCCCACAAGCACCCGAATAATTGCTGTTTTTTTTTGATTATTTTATTGGAATTCGTGCAGCCTAATTTTGTTTTCTAACTTTGGTGAAAATTACCAATTATCAATTATTAATTACTAATTATCAATTATCAGAAAAGATCGATCGCCAAAAAACTGTTAACTTTCCTTACAATTTCTACAGCCGTGTCGCCTCATGATGATACGATGCCGTAAAAATCCTTTGGATATGTTTATGGCAGAAGAACTCACTGGACAACCCCCTCTTTTCGGCGGCAGCACAGGCGGCTTGCTGACCAAGGCGCTAGTTGAAGAGAAGTACGCTATCACTTGGACTAGCCCCAAGGAGCAGGTGTTTGAAATGCCTACGGGTGGCGCTGCGATTATGCGTCAAGGCGACAACTTGCTGCATCTGCCCCGCAAGGAGCAGTGCATCGCTTTGGGTGGCCAGCAACTGCGGGCTAAATTCAAAATCACCAACTACAAAATTTACCGCGTGTTTCCAGACGGTACTACTGAGTACCTGCATCCCAAAGATGGCGTGTTCCCTGAGAAGGTGAACGAAGGTCGTCCCTACAACGGTAAGATTGACCGCAATATTGGCAGCAATCCAAATCCGGCTAAGCTGAAGTTCAGCGGTAAGAAGACTTTCGACCCTTAGACGATGAGTTCATGGCTGAGCAAAACATAGGTAATATTTCCTGTAAGGCTCAGCTTGTAAACTTGTTTTTGCAGTAGTATTCTGGCGCGGGAGGCTAAGCCCGCAGCGCCAAAATACTACTGCAAACTTCAAATATAATTAAAAGTTAATCGTTAAATTAAATAATGAATGTCGCAATCAGGCGAGCGCAGCCTTCTGATATCGATGTTTGCGCTCGCATTAATTATGAAGCTTTTAAAGATATTTCCGATCGCCATCAATTCCCTACAGATTTTCCGACGCTGGAGTTTTCAACTGAAATTATTGGTCTTCGGATCGAAAGTCCGTTGTTTTTTGGCATAGTAGCCGAGAGCTCCGGTGCGGTTGTCGGCTGCGGGTTTATGGACGAACACAACCCGATTCGCGGTATCGGGCCCGTCAGTGTCGATCGAACTTTTCAAGGCCGCGGCGCGGGACGGGAAATCATGAAAGCTTTGCTGGAACGGGGACAGGACGCTGTGGGCATCCGTTTGGTTCAGGAATCTTTTAATATGGCGTCGCTGTCGCTGTACGCTTCTTTGGGTTTTGAGGTGAAGGAACCTTTCGTGTTAATGGAAGGAAAGTTTCGCAGCCAGCCGCAGCATGGGTTTGAGGTGCGACAGATGGCTAGTGAGGATGTTGGTGAATGTACGGCTTTGTGCAAGAAATTATACAGGTGCGATCGAACTAGCGATATTGAGTACGCCATGAATTTCTTTTCTCCTTGGGTTGCTTGCAAACAAGGTCGGATTCTGGCTTATACTTGTGCGGTGTCGGCTTTGAGCCACAGCGTCGCGGAAACTGAGGCGGATATGCAGGCTTTACTGTTGGGGGCAGCCGCGTCGAACTCCGAAGCACAGGTTTCTTTCCACTTGCCGGTGCGTTACGCAAGTTTGTTTCGCTGGTGTTTGCAAGAGGGGCTGCGCGCGCTCAAACCGATGGCGGTGATGGCAGTTGGCGAGTACCAGCAGCCTCATGGCTGTTGCTTTCCGTCTTTTGTCTATTGAGCCCAAGACGGTTAGGACGCTTTTAATCGCTGAAATCCTAGGATTGCATTTTCCTTCTTCCTGACATCCGTTACATCCGTTACATCCGTTACATCCGTTACAGAATCCGTTGCCGAACTTCCTTATTCCTTCTGATATATATGATATTCCCCGATTTCTCACAATTTTCGGAACTGGCGAAACAAGGCAATTTTGTACCCGTGTATCAAGAATGGGTTGCTGATTTGGATACGCCGGTGTCTGCGTGGTATCGGGTTTGTGCGGGTCAACCTTACAGTTTTCTGCTGGAGTCTGTCGAAGGTGGGGAAAAACTTGGGCGTTATAGTTTCTTAGGGTGCGATCCGTTGTGGATTTTGGAGGCTAAGGGCGATCGCACAACTCAAGTTTACCGTGACGGTTCCGAAAAAGTATTTACGGGCGATCCGTTTGTAGCTTTAACTGAATGTTTGGAGTCTTATCAACCGGTGAAATTGCCGCAGTTACCGCCGGGAATTGGCGGGTTATTTGGTTTTTGGGGTTACGAGTTAATTAAGTGGATAGAACCGCGAGTTCCCGTCCATCCAGCAAGCGAGAATGATTTGCCGGATGGGTTGTGGATGCAGGTTGATAATTTGCTGATTTTCGACCAGGTGAAGCGGAAAATTTGGGTCGTCGCCTATGCGGATTTGCGGGAGGTTGGCGTTGATTTGGCCGATGCTTATCAGCAAGCGTGCGATCGCGTTGGCAAGTTAGTTCAGAAGCTGCAATCGCCGCTTTCCCGGCAATCTACTCTCATAGAATGGACACCTCCCAATAACGGGCAAGATGCCCGTTCCACAACCGGAAATACAGAATTGGCTTACACGAGCAATATTACCCGTGAAAAGTATTGTGCCAATGTCTTAAAAGCGAAGGATTATATCAAAGCGGGAGATATTTTTCAAGTAGTTATTTCGCAGCGACTAGAGGCTGAATACAGTGGCGATTCTTTTGCACTTTACCGCTCTTTGCGTCTGATAAATCCTTCTCCGTACATGGCTTATTTTCATTTCGGAGATTGGCAGATTATCGGTTCGAGTCCGGAAATTATGGTGAAGGCGGAAAACACTGCTGATGGCAAAAAGATAGCAACTTTGCGGCCAATCGCCGGCACTCGCCGCCGGGGTAAAACTCCTCAAGAAGATGATGCTTTGGCTGCTGAATTGCTGCAAGATCCGAAGGAAATTGCGGAACACGTCATGTTAGTTGATTTGGGCAGGAACGATTTAGGCAGAGTTTGCCGAAACGGTACTGTAAAAGTTGACGAATTAATGGAAATTGAGCGTTATTCTCACGTCATGCACATTGTGAGCAATGTGGTGGGAGAATTGGCCCAGGATAAGACAGCTTGGGATTTGTTGAAAGCTGGTTTTCCTGCGGGTACGGTTAGCGGTGCTCCGAAGATTCGGGCGATGGAGATTGTGCACGAGTTGGAAGGTTGTCGCCGGGGGCCGTATTCTGGGGTTTACGGGTATTATGATTTTGAGGGACAGTTGAATAGTGCGATCGCAATTCGGACTATGGTTGTTCGTTCTCAAGGAGGCGATAAACATTCGGTTTCTGTGCAAGCAGGTGCTGGTTTGGTGGCTGATTCTAACCCGGATATGGAGTACGAAGAAACGCTCAATAAAGCCAGGGGAATGTTGGAGGCAATTCGCTGTTTGAAGTAGCGAGGCGGAGCCTCTGGATCTCTGTTACCAGGCAGAGCCTGGTAACAAGAAACACAAACTACTGTTGAACGAGGGAAATGTGAATTTTTATATAGTTGACGTGTTTGCGGAGTCAAAATATGCTGGCAATCAGCTAGCTGTATTTTGCGGTGCTGAAGTTGCCGAACTATCTGAGGCCCAAATGCTGCTGATAGCGAGGGAAATCAATTATTCAGAAACTACGTTTATTCGATCGCCCGATCCGCGAGATGGCGGCTATGACGTGCGGATATTCACGCCCAAGAAGGAATTGCCCTTTGCGGGTCATCCGACTTTGGGCACTGCGTTTGTGTTGCAGCAAGAGATTATTCGCGAAAAGGTCGATCGAGTAATTCTCAATCTAGCCGTCGGTCAAATTCCCGTTACTTTTAATTATCACAATGAAGCGGCAGATATTTTGTGGATGCGACAAAACCCGCCTAGTTTTGGTCAACTTTTATCAGCCGCAAGTCTGGCAAATGTTCTGAATTTAGAACCCGATGAAATTGATTCGAGATTCCCAATTCAAGAAGTTTCGACCGGAGTGCCGTTTATAATTGTACCATTAAAAACTCTCGCATCGCTCAAAAAAGCTCAAGTCAACTTAGATAAATATTTTGAGCTAGTTGATACAATGGAAGCAAAAGAAATTTTGATATTTTGCCCAGAAACTTACAGCGACCTTAATGATTTAAGCGTGCGAGTTTTTGCCCATTCATTAGGAATTCCCGAAGATCCGGCGACTGGCAGTGCTAACGGCTGTTTGGCTGGATATTTGGTAGAACATGATTATTATGGGTCAGCAAAGATTGATGTCAGAGTTGAGCAGGGTTATGAAATCGATCGACCTTCTTTGCTGTTGTTACAAGCCGCAAAAAATGAAGGGGAAATAGCAGTTTTGGTGGGTGGTAAGGTGGTGATGGTTGCTAAGGGAGAATTTGTGTAAATATTTAATGGGAAATTATTAACCGCAGATGCACGCAGCTAGATTTAGATGCTGCTTTGGCGATCGAGATGTTACAATTTTGCTAATAGCGATCGCAGCACTTTGTCTGCTTCTCGCCGTCGCAGCGCGGGAAAATCAGCCATCTGCGGCGTGAAGCAATTTTGCCTGAGTTTAAACAAAGCGCTTTTTTCGGAAAATTTGCAATTGAGTGCGATCGATCTGAACGACTACTGGCCGTCGCTTGTTGAGGACGATCGCATTGTGTCTGTTTAGCAAAAGCCACTGAGCCAATATTGCCACAATCGCGCGCCTTTTGAGAAACTTGCCTTCAAAACGCGCCATTCGGACGATCGCCTCCTCGATTTTATAACAACAGTTGTTACCCTTCTGGGAAATCACAAAAATCGTTCCCGGTATGTAATCGCCTTCATTTGCCCAGAAAGCATACCTTTCGCCTAAAGTAAAGTAATGAAAAACATTCTTAGCGGTGGAAGTTTTAGCTAACTTTTCCGAAACGCCCAAAGAATTAAAAATTACAGTTGATCGAATATAATCTGGGTACTTTGCGGCTATTTGCTGAGCAACTTTGCCGCCCAAACTTTCTCCGATAACATCCGGCGGATTCCCGCTGTGAAATTGCTGCTTTATCCAATCAATAGCACCTACAGTTTGTGCCGATTTTAACTGGCGTTCTAGTTTTGCCATAAATACATCGGGCGTATCTTCCAAAACGCGCTCGAAAGGATACCAAGAACCGTAGCCACGAATCACGAAAACAGGGGGATTATTGCCAGAAATGGGGAGGCGACTTTCAGCATAAAAACCAGTGCGAGAGTCTTCAAACACTTTTTTTATGATATAATTTCCATCAATAACTTGCCCTTCTTCGTGCCGAATGTAAATTGAAGGATTATTGGGTTTAAAAGTATCGTGCAGTTGGGGTTTGGCAAACTTTTCATACAGGGAATCTAGCAAGTGCCTTCCCGTTTGGCGATCGACAAAATCTGATTTTGTTATTTTCATCCCAAATCTCATTTTTAACTGCTTGTGGGGGGAAACGCGGTATTTTTGCAAAATACCTTTACCCAGATTTGGTAGGGGCGGGTTCACCAACCATATCTAACGATTACCGACAATCTAGATAAACCCGCCCCCCACCACCGATAACCTACGTCAACCCGAAATTTGCATCGCATCGGAAAATGTACATGATGATTTATGGTTCGGTTCGGGCGGGTTTTCGAGATTGTTTGTTTCAGGCAATTATTGTTTGTAACACCCGCCCCTACAAGCACCCGGTACATGATGATTTATGGTTCGGTTCGGGCGGGTTTTATGGATTGTCAATTATTGGCAAATATTGTCGGTGAAACCCGCCCCTACCAAATCCGCCAAATGTACATCGGATTTATCGTTGGGCGAGGGCGGGTTTTATAGATTGTCAATTATTGGCAAATAGTGTAGGTAAAACCCGCTCCTAGCAAATCACTTTTACAAAACTCGCAACGTGCTAGCAACACTATCGACTGCTTCCAGCGCGCGAATTTCATCGAGTGCTTGTTGAAAATTCCCTTCCCTAACATCGTGAGTCACGACGACAATTTCTGCTAAATCGCCGTGAATTCCCGTCTGCACAACTGATTCCAAACTAACTTTGTGGTTGCCGAAACAAGTGCCGAGTTGGCCAATTACCCCCGGAGTATCGCCCGTCAGAAAACGAGCGTAAAAGCGAGTAACAAGTTCCTGCATCGGAGCAATTTTGCAGTAGTGTTGGTGACTGCAACTCAGCAAAGGATGGGGAATCGGAACTGTTTCGGTTTTCAGGATGGCCGCGACATTCATGATGTCGGATACTACGGCGCTAGCTGTGGGGCCCGCACCGGCGCCGCGCCCGTACAGCATCAATTGCCCGATCGGCTCTCCTTCGACTAAAATTGCATTGTAAACCCCGTTGACACTCGCCAGCGGATGAGTTTTCGGCACAAAAGTAGGATGCACTCGAATTGACAGCAGTTCGCTTTCTCCCTCCGCTTGCTTGCCATTGTAGCGGGAGGTTTCTTGAGCAATAGCCAACAATTTAATCACAAATCCCAGCTTGTCGGCGTAGTCAATATCAGCCGCACTAACTTTTCTGATACCTTCGCAGTGAACATCTGCTAATTTGATGCGTCCGCCAAAAGCTAGCGAGGCTAAAATAGCAATTTTATCGGCAGCATCTAATCCATCTACATCTGCTGTGGGGTCAGCTTCAGCATAACCTAATTGCTGAGCGTCGGCGAGCACTTCGGCAAAGTCTGCGCCTTCTGTTTGCATCCGCGTCAGGATGTAATTAGTTGTGCCGTTGACGATGCCGGTGACAGTTTGAATGCGGTTTGCACCTAAAGATTGTTTGAGGCTTTGAATGACTGGAATGCCGCCGCCGACAGCAGCTTCTAGCATTACGTAAACGCCTTTTTTGTTGGCGGCCTCGAAGATTTCATTACCGTAGCGGGCGATAACTGCTTTGTTGGCAGTGACGACGTGCTTGCCGCTGGCAATAGCTTGCAGAATGAGCGATCGCGCCGGTTCCAATCCGCCAATCAATTCTACTACAATATCAATTTCAGGGTCAGTTGCGATCGCTTCTAGGTCAGTTGTCAGCACATTTTCTGGCAATTGTAAAGACCGAGTTCGAGAAATATCGCGCACTCCCACCCGATAGATTTCCAATTCCTGCAACAGCGGATGGCGGCCGTCTGGGGAGAGCAAAATCTCTGCTGTTCCCGCGCCAACTGTACCCAAACCTAACAAACCAATTTTGAAAGCCACGACTTTGACCCGTAGAAACTCAATTAAGCCACAACCATTGTAGGCTATTCCCGTACCGGAGCAATCAAAATAGTATTGTAGGGTACGCATTCAGTACCTTACAAGTCGGATGTAATTGCCCTAAAAACAATTGTAGGGCGAGCCAAGCCCACCCTACAAATCAGATTAAATCAGGTAACACACTAATAAGTTTCAACGTGCCAACGGTGCTCTTTCTTCAACTGTTTCTGATAGGCAGCCCAGTCAACGCCGTACTTGCCAGCCGCGGCCGACATTCCCTCATCAATTCCGCCTTCCATACCCTTCAAACCGCAGATATAAGTGTGAGTATTCGGCTTTTGAACCAATTCCCACAATTGGTCTGCGTTCTCTTGAATCCGGTTTTGAATGTACATCTTGCCGCCGTCAGCATTCTTTTGCTCGCGGCTGATGGCATAAGTCAAGCGGAAATTATCGGGGAACTCGCGCTGCAATTGCTCCAACTCTTCTTTATAAAGAATGTTGGGAGTGTAAGCAACTCCAAAGAACAACCAAGCTAAACCTTTGAATTTGTAATCGGGATTGTTTTCTTTAAACATCCGCCACAAATAAGCCCGGAAAGGAGCAATACCCGTACCGGTACCCATCATAATCACGGTGGCTTCCTCGTCATCGGGCAACAGCATTTCCTTGCCTACGGGGCCGGTGATTTTGACATCATCCCCAGGTTGCAAACCGGTGAGAAAAGTCGAACAAACACCAAAGACTTGTTCACCGGTCTCTGGGCTTTTGTACTCTAGGCGGCGCACGCACAGCGAGACTGTTTTGTCGTCGAGGTGGTCGCCGTGACGGGTGGAGGCGATCGAATACAGCCGAATTTTGTGAGGTTTGCCGTTTTTATCCGTGCCATCGGGAATAATCCCGATACTTTGACCTTCGAGATAGTGCAAATTGCCTCCAGAAATGTCGAAGGTGACGTGGCGGACTGTGCCGTCGCCGCCTTCTCTGACTAATTCTTCTGTAGAAATGCACTTACCAATATAGGGATTGGCAGGTTTGTAGAGGTTAACAGGAACCTGAACTTTTTCCTTGGCTTGAGTCATGGGCTTAGTTTCTTCTCCAGATTTCTGACTCTGTAGCCCTGCTTCTGGTGCGACTTTGCCATTTGTTTCGGGAGCGCTGTTTGAGGGGCGGATGCTGACAATTCTTCCACCCATCCGAGCAATCCGGCGCATTTCCTGATTCATGCGATCGTAGGGCACGGAGATAAATACGCTACCACTACGGCGAATCGGGTTACTTATTTGGTCAGTTGCTTGGCTCTGACGCATACCCTCCACTTCGTAAACAAAGATGCGGCTGCCTGATTCTGAGTTGGCCGCCACACCAGATATGCTTGGGCTGTACATTGGTTGATTTTCCTTCACGATACAGAGTTATAAAGAAAGAGAATGTGACGTTAGACTCAATTTACTTTTTTCTTAAGGCCATCGGGACTAATTGGCCTCGCCAATTTTTGGGCCCCGCCACGCCGGCGGGAAGGTTGAAGTTGCGATCGCTCGCGTATCAAATCCCTACTAGCCGAACGCCGCGCTCACCGAGCCCGCTTTGCGTTCGGCTGTTGACCTATAGCTATTGTTGTCTGCGTACTGCCAATATTTTACCCGATCGGGGGATCTGCCCCGATAAGTCGTTTTGATTGCCGATCGGTGATGGAGTGTGGCATCGGGCAACAAATAGCTCCTATTGACCGAAAGCAGCCAGGTACAAGATCCTGGATTTATGACTCCCAGGCTGACTGACGGGTCAATTCTACAATCTAAAATCTAAAATCTAAAATCTAAAATCTATCGACGTTGAGCTTGTAGTGGGCGATCGCATTCTGGTAAGATCAACTACTAAAGTTAGTGTTAATAGATATTAGGATCTTATGCCCCAAGCAATCCCAAATGCCTTGTGCGATGGGATAGGGAGCTGCGTAGTTCAGCCCAGGCGGGTCAATCCGCTCGAAGTAAAAAAGAAAGGGGAGGGATTCACGCCTCCCATGTCATACATAAATGACTATACTTTTACAAGCTATTAATTACTTGCCTTGAAGATTGCTTGGGTCTTCCCGGGCAGGCAATCAACTCACTGCTGTATGCTGGTGAGAACTCGATGCTATCGCGGTAGCACAGCAGCACAAAGCCTGCTTGCCGCTACCTGCGGGCTGAAATTTTGTGGAATCTAGACTTGAGTTAGTTAGTAAACAGTGATTTTGTTAGAGGGAAACTATGACAAGTAAGCCGGATCGCGTGGTTTTAATTGGCGTTGCCGGAGATTCCGGATGCGGAAAATCTACTTTTTTACGCCGATTGACAGATTTGTTCGGGGAAGATTTCGTTACTGTAATCTGCCTCGACGACTATCATTGTCTCGATCGCAAGCAGCGCAAGGAAACAGGGATTACAGCCCTTGACCCCAGAGCGAACAATTTTGACCTGATGGCAGAGCAAATGAAGGCTCTCAAAGAAGGTCGGGCGATCGACAAGCCGATTTACAACCACGAAACCGGTCTGCTCGATCCTCCTGAGCGGGTAGAGCCGAATCACGTGATTGTGATTGAAGGGCTGCATCCCCTTTACGACGAGCGAGTTCGATCGCTCCTCGACTTCAGCGTCTACCTCGACATCAGCGACGAGGTAAAAATTGCTTGGAAAATCCAGCGCGACATGGCGGAACGGGGCCACCGTTACGAAGACGTGCTGTTTGCCATCAATGCTCGCAAACCGGATTTTACAGCCTACATCGACCCGCAAAAGCAATATGCTGATGTGGTAATTCAAGTGTTGCCGACCAACTTGATCAAAGATGACAAAGAGCGGAAAGTTCTGCGCGTGCAAATGATCCAGCGCGAAGGCATCGCCAATTTTGAGCCTGCGTATTTGTTTGACGAAGGTTCAACAATTAACTGGGTTCCTTGCGGCCGCAAGCTGACTTGTTCCTATCCCGGAATTAAAATGTACTACGGGCCTGATGCTTTCTACGGTCACGAAGTCTCGATTTTGGAAGTAGATGGTCAGTTCGAGAATCTCGAAGAAGTTATTTACATCGAAAGCCATTTGAGCAAGACTTCTGCGAAGTATGAAGGCGAGTTAACTCACCTGTTGCTCCAGCACCGCGAGTATCCTGGTTCCAACAATGGAACTGGTTTGTTCCAAGTGTTAGTCGGATTGAAGATGCGGGCGACTTACGAGAAGTTGACCGCAAAAGAAGCGAAAGTGGCTATGAGTGTTTAGAACGCAGACATGAAAGATTTGGGAGGCGCAATTGCGCCTCTTTTTTTGTGGAGAAATGAACCGCAGAGGGCGCAGAGGGCGCAGAGTAGAGTTAGGGGCAATACAGTTCAGTTAAGCCCGATCCCCCCTAGCCCCCCTTAAGAAGGGGGGGACAAGAACTTACTCAAAGTCCCCCTTCTTAAGGGGGATTTAGGGGGATCTCCGAGGAATAAACACTTTTAACTGAACCGTATTGGAGTTAGGGCAGGGTGTTTGAAAGTAGAGAGGTTAAGAAGGTTTTTCCGGCTTCATTCAGGTCGCTATCTAGGGAAAAAGTTAGACTGCGAACTCGAATATCGTCATTTTTTATATCTAGTGGCTGTGTGAGGTTTTGCGGGTAGACGAGAATTGCATTTTGGCACTTTAAGGCATTGGCGTAAGCAACTATTTGATGAATGTCATTATTGGCTACTTTATCTGGAGCTTTGTATTTTGTATCGAGGACGTATTGAACTTTACTTGTTGCAATATCGCACAGCAGTAAGTCAATCCGATCGAAATAGTTTTTGTCATGTGTGACTCGGTGTTGTTGTTTGACAAAAAAGCCTTTTGGTGTATTTGCTTTGAGCCATTCAGCGACAAATTGTTCATATAAATTAGCCATGTCTATGAGAAAAGGGAGCATTTGGCGATCGCCTGTTTCGTGACTAGGCACTGTGTTATCTAAAAAGAATCGACATAAGGCGTGTAAAAGTTGATAATCTTGATTCAAACGGTGATAATTTCTATCAATACAAGCTTCGGATTTAAAAGGTTTTAATGTAACAAATCCTTGGAGTGCGTGAAACGCTTTTCGCACAGTGGATGAAACAGATTCACGACACAAACCGCTGCGGCCAATGATGAAAAGTGTCCAAGCGAGTATTTGATTATCTTCAATATCGCCTGTTTGTTCGCTATAGTGGCATTTTAGTTTAACCTCCCAAGGTTTTTGCAGGGCTGACCGCAAATCGACGCGGCCGCGAATGTAGGCGAGTCTTTCTGTTTTGGATAAGTAATCGCGATATAATCCTTTGCGACAGCGTTCTAGAATTTTTTGGGCAAGAATGTTAGCTAATTTCTCGTAACTTTGTTCTAAAGAGTCGCACTGAATAGAGCCTTGGGGAAATTTGATCTTAAGGTTGTAGGCATAGTCAATCATTCCGAAGAGGTTGTTTATGGGCACCTGTGGGCGGATGGCGATGTGAAATTCGGGAGTGATGGGAATGTTGCCAACTCTGCCTTTAGATTTTAAGTGCCATTGATATTTTGTTTTAAATGTGGGAAATTCTATATCGATTTCCTTGTCATAATTCTGGTGTATTTTTTGTCCGACTGATTCGGGGATTGAGTATTGTTCAAAGCTTGCGGATTTATATTCGGTGAGTTCGATGATTTGGGGTGATTCTCGTTTCATAGATGCTGTAACGCCGTGTTGGTAGTAATAATGGTAGCGTTAGACGATAAATTGCTGAATTGATATTTGATTTTATCCCAGAGAAATTCATCCATTTTGGCCTGGTTATCAAAGAAGTATTCTTCAAGGTATGGCTCGATTTCCATTTGCCAAATATCTTGGATATCTTCAGCTAAGGTCTTTGTCAAAAAGAAGGATATGCCTAATTCATAGTGTTTGTTGTTAATTGCGCGATTGACATCTTCTAGAATGCTAGTTAATTTATCAACTGGAAAACCGGTTTCCTCTCTGTGGTGATACTGTCGCAGCACTTCATAGTTTGGATAGACGGGAATGAATGCGAAACGGCGGCGGAGTGCATTATCAACTAAGGCAATAGAACGGTCTGCGGTGTTCATTGTGCCAATAATGCGGACATTTGTAGGGATTCTAAATTGTTTACCGCTGGCTAGTATAATAGAGCGTCCTGTGTCTTGTCGGTCATCTAGGAGATACATTAACTCGCCAAATACTTGAGAGAGATTTGCGCGATTAATTTCATCAATAATGAGAACACAAGTGTCTTCACAGGCTTCGGCTTGTTTGCAGAATTCTAGGAATCTACCGGGAACTATTGAGTAGGTTAATTGTCCGTTTTGAGTTATGGGGCGGAGGCCTTCGAGAAAGTCTTCGTAGGTGTAGGCGGGGTGAAATTGGATAATGTCTGAGAAACCGTCACCGCCGCCGATTAAGTGTTTGGCAAGTTTTTCTGCTATGAACGTTTTTCCGGTTCCGGGTGGGCCTTGGATGATGGTTTGGCCTTTGCGGTTAATGGCGTGTATCCATTGGGTTAGTTGGGTTGTTTGAAAACCAGTAATTTCTGAAATTTTTTCTATTTGATACTCTGGATTAAATTCCTTTTCATACACTGAAAAATATTGACTGAGAAGAAGCTCTGGGTTATTATTTGCTCCGGTCAAGTTAAAAATTAATAATAAGGGAAATAGTTTTTTAAAGGTTTGTGCTATTTTTTGAATTAAGTGTTTGGCAGAATATCTTAGTATTTCCTCTGACTCAAGTGAGATCGCGACTTGAACATCAAAACCTCTAAGCCGTTCCAATTCGCTGTTTGGATAGCTATTTATTTCGGATAACATACTTTCTAATAGTTTATGAATAGATTTTTCCGGCTTCATTATGCGCTTTAATCTTTCCCCAAAATCATTGGTTGTTAGACAGCTATAAGAAAAAGAATGTCTGTGAGGAAGGTGATAACGTTTGAGAATTTCGATTAAATTAACGTTATTTGCATAATCTTTGTAGCAATTTACCATTGGCGGGAAAAAATGGTTGTTTCCAGAAAAACCAAAAGTTAATGTCTGGTTTTCAACTGTTAACATTAACTTATCAGATTGCCTACTATTAGCCCTACCGTTAAAACAGTAGTCTACACTGTAGACTACTGTGGATTTCAAAGATTGTGTTTGAATGCTGCCAAAGCTCTCCTGCTTGATATCTATATATTTTTTAATAAAATCCGGCAACTGCTCTTCTACCTGGCTTAAAATATACTTGAGCGGCACTTCTACATATTGTAAAAAATCTTTTTTGTGTTCCCGGTAAAAATCGGAAGTGGGAGTTTCATTAAATTGTGCTAATAGGTTAAATGTGTTTACTGAAAAAGGACTTTCAGGATGTACAAAAACTTGTTCCATTTTTTCTGTATCTTTAAGATGACTTAATTGTTGTTCTTAAATTATTGTAGCCGATCGCCCTTCCCGACACCAGATATCTGAGATGCGATCGCACCCCCCATCCTTACCCTCATCAATAGCCCTCCCAAACCAGTAACACTGGCAAAACCGCTAACAACAGTTCCCGGAAAATTTAAACTTGCGCCGAGTGACTCAGATTTACCAAATTGTGTCTATACTAGATAATTGAATCCGGCGATCGCGACTAATAACAGGTACATTAAGATACAAAGCAGTAGCAGCAATAATGCGATCGGGCAAATCGGGAATTTGCGATCGGTCAACTTGCCTTAAAGTCAAAGCTATATTACGATCGAAAGGAATTTCAACCAATAAAGCCTCATCGCTCTCAACTTCTCTCAATAATAGATCGAGAGTAGTTGAATTAATCCGCCCTCTCTCGCTCAGATAGAGAATTTCTGCTAATGTAATTGATGAAAAAGCCACCTGATTTCCCTCGGCAGCTATCTGTTCTATTGTCGTTCTAGCAGCCACCGAAAGTCGCGCATCGGCAAAGATATACCAGATCACAGCATGAGTATCAGCTACAGCACGCAGCATTAGAAATCCTCCCTTGGGAAATTCGCCCATTCTTCGCTGCGAACTTCATCTATATCAGCGGCAGAAGGTGCAATTCCCAAGTCAGCACATAAACCCCACAATGATTTGCGGGGAGTGGGCCGAACCACTAATTCTCGTTCTATTTCAGGAACAATCCACTTAATCAATCGTAACTTTTCGGCTAGAGACAAGTGCTTAACAAGATTTAAAACCGCCTCAAAAGTCATGTTTTTTATGTTTCAATTTGTGATTGGTGTAATTGTAGCATTTTGGCTGCCAAGGACAGCATCACCCGGTTTGGGTTGAGAAGATTCGTTTACCACGGTTCCCGGAAAATTTAAACTTGTGTCGAAATTATCTAAACGTGCTATATTCAACTCCGTAAACCCTGAACTGCCCTTTCAGGTAATGCAAATTTATCCACGAGTCAACTGAATGCTCTCTACTTTTAAGAAATTAGCTTCAATTGCAATCATCTTTGCAGCCCTCAAACTTTTACTTAATTACCCGCCGTTCAGAGAAATAGAAAATTATATCGCAAATAGAGACCCAGCAAGTGCTACCTTAGACGCTGGAACTCAGCAGCAAAAATCCAGCAGCCCGCCTCCGGTAACTCCCAAAAAATCACCGGAGCAAAAGTTTGATGTAGTAGTATATGGTGATGAAGTACCGGGGATATGTGCGGCGATATGGGCTAAGAAGACTTTAGGCGCAAAGGGCAAAGTTGCGATCGTGCGATCGAACTACGGAAGAGCACCTTTGGGCGGCTTACTCACCCGCGGCGGTTTAGCTTACATCGATTTAGATAAAATCCCCGATTGGTACCGCCAACCCTACGCCCAATGTTTTAAGGAATTCTTAGATAAAGCGAATGCGCGCGAATCTTGCTTAGACCCAAAAAGGGCCGATCAAGCTCTCCGGCAAATGCTTTCAGCAGCAAAAGTCAGAGTAATTTCCAACTCAACTCTTACTCCCCACGTCGTAGATAAAAAAATCGAATATGCCGAAGTAAAAGGCAGCAGTTTAAAAATTAAAGCCAACTCTTTTATTGACGTAACTCAAGACGCAGAATTGGCAAGAAAAGCAGGATTATCTTATTATACAGGATATGAATCTCAAAATATAAAATCCAAAAATGAAACTTTAGCAGTCTCTATTGTTCCGAGAATTACGGGTATAACAATGTCCGAATTCCGCAGAATAGAAGATGAAATTCTCTACAATAGGCCTTTGGTAAAAAAGATTAAAGAAAGCATTACAAAATCTAAAGATCCGGCCAGTACAAAATTCTGGCTGAGGAACTTCTGGAGTACAATTTATCAGCCATATACAGACGGCTACGACATCAGAAGCGTAGCTATAGGAGCAGCGTATCACATAGACAGAAATCTGCCCTTTAGTCAAAATAAAGGATTCTTTTTTGATAAAGGCAATGTGTGCGTTTATAACAAAAATGTGCTGTCCTGGAACGGGTTTCTGTTTAAATACCAAGTTGACCAAATCATGAAGATGGAAGCTAACGGCAGAAAACCGACTCCTGAAATGATTAAAGAAATGTCACATCTCCAACACTGGCTACAAAAGAAGTCTGGTAAAGATGTGAGAGTATTTATTCCAGACGAGATTTATATCAGACAAACTTTGAACGTTCGCGATGTGGTAGATCCGCTGACGGGGAAGGAGATTATCAAAGGGGGAACAGCAGCTTCCAAGTCGATCGGCAGTTTTTCCTACGATTTCGATATGCGGGGCGGAGTCAAGAATTTATCTGCGAGAATTCCGCCGCTGCCAGTGTATAATTTCGGGATAGAAAGCGCTTTGGCTAGCAAAGTCAAGAATTTAGCCATTGTCGGGCGATCGTCGGGTTATGTCGGTATGGCTGTATCCGTCGGGCGAATTGCGACGGTGAATATTTATCAAGGACAAGGTGTGGGCGTCGCCGCTGGTTTGGCTAGCAAGTTCGGCGTGCCGCTGAATTCGATTACTTCGGCTGAAACGAAAAAAACTCTGGAGACTTTAACGGGGAAAACGACGTATTTGTCGGGGAGAGATACGAGTTATGGGGTGGATTATAAGGAGGTGAAATAATCGAGATATAGCTGTCACCCGTGTTGCTATACGATGTTAAACCCGCCTACAAACTATAAACTTTTGTTTGAGTTTGAGAACAAAAAACGCAATTCCTGGAGTTTGATAACTGTTATTCATTGCAATCCTTAATTATTGCAAGTTGTTTTACCAGTAAGACTAAGGCCAAAAGAAAACCGGTTTCTCTGCAAAATCGTGGCTTTCTCCGAGAGAATGCGGGTTTTGGATTAGGGATTTCTGTCAAATAAGATATTAAAAGGATTTTACCACTGAAGATGTCGAAACCTCTTCAATTCCTTCCCACATTTGAGCAACCGAAATGGTTTGCCCAGTCATGGCTTCGTGCCAAGCTTGCCGAAAATCTTGTAGAAGCGCTGCTTTAGATTGGCCCTCTCCGTCAATTTCTGAGGGTTCTGGAATACTCAAAGAATTAGCAGGAGGCATCTCTTGGATTTCTGCTGAGAAAACCTCTGGCAGATTATTTTGCGAAATGATTACCCCCTGACGTTGCTTTTGGCTTAGAAACTCTATAAAACTCGCAACTAATGCCAGATGTTCTGGAGAGAGTCGATCGAGCCATCGATCGATTTGATGTCGAAGTGCTGCTACATTCATAATGCCATCAAACCTTTTAATTTTACCTTCATTTTAACTTGACACTCCCCGCCTTGAATATCGCTCTTCCCTCTGCCTCTGACACGGATGCGGTTCAAAACTCTTCTCCTCCCTTCTATGGCACAATCATAAATAAGATCAAACTCCGAAGCCACCATGACCGCAAACCTACCCCCGCAATACGACCCCCAAGCCACCGAAGCCAAATGGCAAAAATACTGGGAAGACAACCAAACCTTCAAAGCTGACCCCGAAAAAGGCGGCGAACCTTACTGCGTAGTTATCCCGCCGCCCAACGTCACCGGCAGCCTCCACATGGGACACGCTTTTGAAGAGACGCTGATTGATGTCCTCGTCCGCTATCACCGCATGACTGGACGCAATACCCTGTGGTTGCCGGGAACGGATCATGCTAGCATCGCAGTTCAAACTATTCTCGAAAAGCAACTCAAAGCAGAAGGCAAAACTCGCCACGATTTAGGCCGAGAAAAATTCTTGGAACGGGCCTGGGAGTGGAAAGCTGAATCGGGCAATACTATTACTAATCAATTACGCAGTTTGGGCGTGTCTGTCGATTGGTCGCGCGAACGCTTTACGATGGATGAAGGCTTATCGGCTGCGGTTTTAGAAGCGTTTGTCCGCCTGTACGATGAGGGGCTGATTTATCGCGGCAATTACCTGGTGAATTGGTGTCCGGCGAGTCAGTCTGCTGTGTCGGATTTGGAGGTTGATCAGCAGGAAGTTGACGGGCATTTGTGGCATTTCCGCTATCCTTTGACGGACGGTTCTGGTTATTTGGAGGTGGCGACGACTCGGCCGGAAACGATGTTGGGCGATACTGGGGTGGCGGTGAATCCACAGGACGATCGCTACAAACATCTTATCGGTAAAACTGTCACTTTGCCGATCGTCAATCGCGAAATTCCAATCATTGCTGATGAGTTTGTCGATCCGACTTTCGGAACTGGTTGTGTCAAGGTGACTCCCGCCCACGACCCGAATGACTTCGAGATGGGTAAGCGTCACAATTTGCCGTTTATTAACATTATGAATAAGGACGGCACTTTAAATGAAAATGCCGGAGAGTTCCAAGGACAAGACCGATTTGTTGCCCGTAAAAATGTGGTGCAGCGCTTAGAACTTGACGGGGTTTTGGTTAAAATAGAAGATTATAAGCATACTGTTCCATACAGCGAACGCGGCAAGGTTCCGGTCGAACCTTTGATATCTACGCAATGGTTTGTGAAGATCGATCCTCTTTCTCAACGCGCTTTAGAAGCATTAGATCAAAGTAACTCACCAGTCTTTGTTCCTGACAGATGGACAAAGGTTTATCGCGATTGGTTGGTGAAGCTGAAGGATTGGTGTATCTCCAGGCAATTGTGGTGGGGACACCAAATCCCGGCTTGGTATGCGGTTAGCGAAACTCACGGAGAAATTACTGATACGACACCTTTTATAGTTGCAAAAACTGAAGCTGAAGCTAAGGAAAAAGCTACGGCTAAATTTGGTAATGACGTGCAGTTAGCAAGAGATCCAGACGTATTGGATACTTGGTTTTCGTCCGGGTTGTGGCCTTTCTCAACTTTGGGATGGCCGGACGAAACTAAAGATTTGGAGTTTTACTATCCGACTACTACTTTGGTGACTGGTTTTGATATCATCTTTTTCTGGGTTGCTAGAATGACGATGATGGCAGGACATTTTACTGGAAAGATGCCTTTTGATACTGTTTACATTCACGGTTTGGTGTTGGATGAAAACGGTCAAAAAATGTCTAAGAGTAAAAATAACGGTATCGACCCGCTGCTGTTGATTGGCAAGTACGGTACTGATGCTTTGCGCTACACTTTGGTTAAGGAAGTGGTTGGGGCCGGTCAAAATATTCGCATGGAGTACGATCGCAAAACTGATGAATCGAAATCAGTGGAAGCTTCCCGGAACTTCACGAATAAATTGTGGAATGCGGCTAGGTTTGTGATGATGAATTTGGAGGGACAGACTCCGCAGCAGTTGGGAAGTCCTTCTGTGGGAGGTGGTTTGGAATTGTGCGATCGCTGGATTCTTTCTCGCTACAATCAAGTTGTACAGCAAAGCCGCAATTGTTTGGAAACTTACGGTTTGGGGGAAGCGGCGAAGGGACTTTATGAGTTTATTTGGGGCGATTTCTGTGACTGGTATATTGAGTTAGTCAAGTCTCGCTTGCAGCAGGATGCTGAACCAAATTCTAAGAAAGTGGCACAGCAAACTTTTGCTTTTGTGTTGGAAGGGATTCTGAAACTGCTGCATCCTTTTATGCCACACATTACTGAGGAGATTTGGCACACTCTGACTCAAACAGGTGATGGTGAATGTTTGGCTTTGCAAGCTTATCCTGAAGCGGATTCCTCGCTAATTGATGCTGAATTAGAACAGCAGTTTGAGTTGTTGTTCGATACAATTCGCACTATTCGCAATTTGCGGGCAGATTCGGATATCAAACCCAGTGTGAAGGTGACGGCGATTTTGCAAAGCGAAAGTGAGAAAGAACGCCAAATCATCTCAGATGGAGGTGTTTACATTCAGGATTTGGCAAAAGTCGAGAATCTGACAGTTACTGCTAGTTTGGATGCAGATTTGGGACAGACAATTGCTGGGGTGGTCGGTACTGTGCAAGTATTGATTCCTCTGGCTGGGGTGGTGGATTTGGCGGCTTTGCGTGCTAAGTTAGAGAAGAAGTTGAGCAAGGTGGAAGCTGAAATTAAGCATACTGCGGCGCGCTTGACTAATCAGAAGTTTGTGGATAAGGCTACTCCTGATGTGGTTCAGGGCGCGAGGGATGCTTTGGCGGAAGCCGAAAAACAAGCGGAAATTTTGCGCGATCGGCTAAAGTTGTTTTAATAGTTGAGTGGTGACAGTTGACAGTTGACAGTTGACAGTTGACAGTTGACGGTTTTTAGTTTAATGGTAGGGTGCGTGAGGGCGAATAATTTGGGAATCCCAAGGAAAATATTGATTCTCACGCACCGCAGGCGCGATCGGCTAAAGTTGTTTTAATAGTTGACAGTTGACTGTGGCCGGGGCGGGTTTACGAGATAGTTAGTTTCAGGCAATTATTGTTGGTAAAACCCGCCCCTACAAGATCGCAAATCCTACAACAAATAACCAACAGCACGACACGGAATGCACGGATACACGGATAGCTGTTTTTACCCATTACCAGTTACCAGTTAGGAATAACTAATAACTAATTACTAATTACCCTTATGCTATATTTAGCCCAAGTACAAAATCAGGAAATTTTAGGCGAGATAAGTTTGCAATTGCTGGCTTGCCAAAATTCTGATGATACTTGGGCTATTCTTAGTGAAGAAAGTTTCTTGACCTTACCGAAAGATTTTCATCAAAATCCAATTAACTCTGCAACGAATGTTTTAAATGAAGGGATTTTAGTATTAGCAAATGTTGACGAAAATAGCCAGGTTTTGCATATTCAAGCAGCTACAAACTGGGTACTACAATTAGTAGATAAATATTTAACAACAGGTTTTACTCCCGATTTTTTGCAGCAAGAAGCCCAGAAAGCAGAAGATTGGAGGCAATCTCTCACTTTGCAGAGTCAAGAATTGTCTCGCCGCTTGATTGAAGTTGAAGCCCGCCGAGAACAAATTCAAAATTTAGAGGCAAAACTCCAGCAGGAAAAGCAATTATTGGAAAGTTCGATCGCCCAATTGAAAATTCCGCCCGCTACTCCACTAATTTGACTTATAGTTTGACTTAAATTAACACACCAAACGTAGGGACACGGCACTACCGCGTCCCCACTAACCTAATATGCAATTTGCTGGACATCATATAATTTGTAACTTGACAAATACCCCTTACCAGTTGCTGAATCGCCAGCAAAATTGCCTGCGGCTAAAGCACTTTTGACTTCATCCAAGCAGCGGGGAGACACCGCAGTTTCTGAGAATTGCTAACATAAGCCCGCTTCTGAAACACATCATATTGATTGCGTTCGATCGCATTTAAGATTCTGCTGTAGAGCATTGTAGCAGCCCAAACTGTCCACCGGATATCGGGACTGAGCACTTTAATTCCGGGCTCGGCGCTGGCGTATAATTTGCGAGCTCGCTGAATTTGAAACCGCATCAATTCCCGCCAGCGGTTGTCAATTACACCGTTGAATAAATCTTCTTCGGTGTAGTTAAACAAGGCTAAGTCTTCTAAGGGAAGGTAAATGCGGCCGCGGCGGGCGTCTTCTCCGACATCGCGCAGAATATTAGTCAACTGCTTGGCAATACCGAGGGAGATGGCTTCTTCTTTGGGAATTCTATTCCCCCAGTGCCAATTCCAGTTAGCAGCGGAGCTCGATTCGCCTACACCCATGACAGACATCGACATCAGCCCTACAGTACCCGCTACTCGATAACAGTAAAGATTGAGCTCTTCAAAAGTTTCGTAGCGGCTACGGTACAAGTCCATTTGCTGGCCCGCAATCATCTCTCGAAACGGCCCAATGTCGATCGGGAAACGAGACAGCGTATCCACCAAAGCTACGTCGTAGTCGTCGTGAGGATGGCCGGCAAACACAGATTCTAGCCGTTTTTCCCACAAATCCAGGGTTTCAGGGGTCGTTGCATCAGAACCCGGCCCGTCTACGAGTTCGTCGGTGCGGCGGCACCAGACGTAAATCGCCCAAATCGCCCGACGCTTGGCTTCGGGCATGAGTTGAGTGCCTAAATAAAAATTTTTGGCATAACTCGCCGTGACTTGGCGACAGAGTTCGTAGGAGTCATCTACAGAGGCCAGAGTTCTCATGCACTGGAGTTTTGACAGTTGCAGCATCCGAGAATAAGAAATTTAAAGATTAGAACTGATTTTCCCCCGTTTAGAAAACGGGAGATTTTTTTACCTCTTTATGAAAAATTCTTAATTTTTCATTTGTTATTGGCCGTCGAAATAGCCTGCGCTGTCAGCTTACCAGAAAGCACGGCACCTTCCATACTCGCAAGATAACGCTGCATTGTATAATCCCCCGTTAGATAGAAATTGCTAATGGGAGTTGTTTGTGTGGGACGGCACTGCTGGCGTCCGGGAGTGGCTTTGTAGACGGAACGAGGGGTTTTGACTACGTGATATTTGAGCAGTTTGGCTGGTTCTGGGATTTGATCGGGAAAGAGTTTTTCTAACTCGACCATTGTGGCTGCGACGATATCTTCGTCAGATTTGCCGATCCAGTCTTTGGCCGGTGCTAAAACCAGTTCCAGCATGGATTTGTCTGGGTTGGCATATTCGCGGCAGGTGTTGCTCATGTCGGCGTAGACGCTTAGCAGGGGCGATCGCGAGAACAGCAAATGGTCGATATCAGTTAATTTGCGATCGAACCACAAGTGTACATTAATGACGGGTACTCCCTCCAAGCCTTCGAGCTGTTTGAAATAATCCATTTCGCCCCAAGGTTTCGGCATCATCAACTTGAGCGGGTCAACCGGCATCGCGGAAACGTAAATATCGGCGGTCAGAATTTCTGACTCTGCCCCTTTTACTCCCCGAATGTGGAAGCCCCGCACCGTGTTGTCATCGTTGAGCAAAAACTCCCCGATGGGTGCATTCAGCCGGACTTCACCACCGCGCTCAGTTATGTAGTCTACCATCGGCTGACACAACCTTTCTGTGGGGGAACCGTCTAAAAAAGCCATTTTCGAGCCGTTTTTCTCTTGCAGGAAGCGGTTGAGGGCTGTCAGCAGTATGGTTGCGGATATTTCGTGGGGGTCGATGAAGTTGAGCGCCTTGGACATGGCGATGAATACTTCTTTTTCGACTCTGGGGGGGACGTTTTGCTTTTTCAGCCAGTCGGAAAACGAGTATTTGTCCATTGCTTCGACATAGTTTTGACCCTGAAGCATCGCCGGAATCAAACCTATACCGAAGCGGATTTTTTCGGGCCAAGTGAGCATATCGTTGTTGCTCAGGATGGCTGCGACGCCGTTGAAGGGAGCCGGAAGGTCGGGAAAGTCAAAGCGGGAATAGGTTCCGGGGGTTTCCGGCTGATTGAAAATCATCGAGTGCTCTTTCCATTGCAGCCGGTCTTCGATGTCAAGTTCTTTGAATAGTTGGAGCATATTCGGGTATGCACCGAAGAAGATGTGGAGGCCGGTTTCGTACCAGTCGCCGTCTGCATCTTTCCAGGCGGCTACTTTGCCGCCGAGTACGTCCCGACTTTCTAGGAGGATGGGGGTGTGGCCCGCGTCGGTAAGATATTTAGCGCAGGAAAGTCCTGCTAAGCCTGCTCCGGCGATCGCAACTCGCATTTGATACTACTTGGCCTCTGTGTTCGCTTCGTTTTCATTATACTTTACAACTCGTTACATTTTTTGGGAACAATCTGTAGGAATGTGGCGGGGCTTGGAGGTGTCGGCTTAGCCCGAAAGTCCGACAGGGAATGAATTCCCTGTCTCATAGCGCAAGTCCTCTCAAAGAGGACTAATGAGTTCTTCAGTCCTCTTTGAGAGGACTTTAGCTTTGAGGCAGGGGTTTCAACCCCTGCCGGACTGCGGGTGTGACCTTAAGTGCCCTAGTGCCCTATGCCCTAGTAAACGCAATTAACAGAAATTTAGCAATTATTGCTATCATCAATTATGAGGCAAATTTCAATAAATTAGTTAAATTTATGGTACAAACAATTCAATCTAGAAATGTCGCGCTGAACGACTTGGAAACCCAATTCAAAATAGAGTTGATTGAGGATGACCAATTCTTTCGCGAGTGGCAAGATGATTTACCAGAAATCAGCGATCCTGAAAAACAGCGATTAGACAGAGTGAAAGCAAGTTACAGGAATTTGCTTGCTCGTCCACCAATGCTAGAAAATACAGTCAAAATGGTAGTGCTGTCTCCGCTGTGGGATTTAGCTGACTTTTATCTTGCTCCTTTTCACGTTACTTCCGAAAAGTCTCTAGAAATCCTTGACGAAGACGAGGGAGTGATTGTGAGAGGACAGTTGGATGTTTTGGCTTTGTTTCAGGAGTTTTGGGTAGTGGTGATCGAGTCCAAGAAGGCTGCGTTTTCTTTGGAGGTAGGGATTCCGCAATTACTAGCTTATATGTTAGCTAATCTTAAGGGCGATCGACCTACTTACGGATTGTTAATGAATGGCTCTAGTTTTTTGTTTGTCAAATTAGTTAAAGGGGAAACACCGCAGTACGCTTTTTCGCGCTGGTTTTCTATGTTCAATCCGGGGAATGATTTGTACAGTGTGCTGAGTATTTTGAAGCGCCTCGGCGAGTTGAATATTAGTAATCTGGTTTAGTGGGGGAATCAGAAACCGGGTTTTTGCGAAAATCTTTGGTTTCACCCGCAGATTCGGTAAAAAACCCGGTTTCTTTGGTTGGAGTGCATAAGTCCTGAAATGGATGATTTCAGGTTCCCCCGGTTATGCCGCAAAGGTGCGATATGCTTCCAAGGCTGCTTGTTTCACTGTTTCTGGCACGATCGGAAAAGTAGTCAAAATATAGGCAAATTCGGCTTCGGTTAAGCCGTAAAGGTGGGCGATGATGCCGTCTAATTCGGCTCGCAATTGAGCGCGTTCAGTTTCATCGGTAACGCCTTCTCGGTGGGAGTTTAAGCCGACTTCTTGGGCTAATTCGTCAAATTCTGGGGCGGTGCAGATGAGTTTGGCGGCGCGCTGTACGATGTCGGTGAAGTATTTGTCACCTGATGCTAATCGCGGGACAGGTAACTGGTAGACATAAAAGAAATTTATGTTAGTTGAAACTCGGAATCGAAGTGCATAATCCAGAAGAAAACTATTCCAAACAGAGACTAAATATAAACACTGATGATTATTAGGTGGAGTTTCACTACCTTGTGAGCAACGTAACACTGACTGAAAGCTTTCTGCTTGAAAGTTAGGTGGGATAACTGTTGCTATCATTGTTCTTGTGTTTGTACTGCCTGTAATCTTACGGAACCCAGCCCTATAAGTTTGATAATCTAAAGTTTGCCCTCTATCCTTTTCTTTGCCAAGTACCGCGGATCTTCCTTCTGATTCCTCTATCCAATAACGCGGCTCGCAAAGAGTATGAGTAAACTGCTCAATCATCTTACCTTCATAAAGTGGCAGTCTCCCTTTCCCTGGTTCTTGCTGGAATAAATGACTGTCATTAGTCATGTGAAATTCCGCAGTTAACCGCAGATTCCATTTACCCTCTATCTGTTCGCCCAGCAAAGGGAATTGCAGCATTTTCTCAGCAATCCGAATGTCTCCCAGATTTTTAAACTCCATCACCGAAAGAGAGTCAGGAGATAACTTCCGCACCAATTCAACGCTAATCTTTAAACTATCGTTATTGGGAAAACCTTGCAGTTCCTGCACGTCTAGCCGCATAAAAGCCGACGGAAAATCAGTTGTCTTGCTCCCTTTTGAAAAAGTGAGGACAACAAATTTAAAACTGCGATGAACGCCCTCAAAGATTGTGCGAAGATTCTCAAAACAAAATAAACCCGTGACTTTAGTTTGCTCGAACAACATTTCTCGCAGTTGTTTAGTCCCCAAATCGGTGTAGATACCGCTGGGGATAACAATTCCACACTCCCCACCATCACGGAGTAAATTAAAGCATAGTTCTACAAACAGCTTGTACAAGTTAATATCTGTTCCCGCTTTCTTCCCATTAACAATCGAAATTTGATTTTTATACTGTTCTGCTGAACGATAGTAAGCACTAACGTAGGGAAACTGACTCTGATACTCTAAGTATTGCTGCTGAATTTTAGGATTTTTGATAAGCTCAGCAAATCTTGATTCAAAATCTTTAATATTAGTGTTGCGTCTTTCAATATCAGGAGCAAATTGATAGCAAAATTCTTTAGCAATTGGCTTAAAAGTTTCCCAAGGTGGATTAGTAATAATCGCATCAAAACCGCCCCGTTGATGCAAAATCTCATCAAACTCATAGCCCCAGTGAAAAGGCTTCAAAGCTTCTATATCAGCGAGAGTCAGGGTACGCTTAATCGGCTTACCGCTAATCTGTGCTTGTTCAAACTTAATTTTTAACTGCTTGAAATCTTCCAACAAAATCTTATTAATATTTTCGATAGCCGGCGCTTTCTTTTCCGCAATTTCATCTCGTAAACTCTGCAAGTTTTGGCTATAGGTAGTCGCATGACGGTAAATAGAAATCAGACGGTTTTTCTCCTCTAATACTTGTCTATATGTCTTGTGAAACAAATTTAACTGAGTTCCACTTCCTTCATATTCTGCGTCATCCACCCGCAGTAATCCTATTAAAGAATTGCCCGCCATGATGTTAAAATCAATATTCGGCAACGGTTCCAAGTCGTTGACATTCTGCGCGGCCGAAACTAAGGCTAAAAACAGTCGCAATTTAGCAATTTCCACGGCTTCCGGCATGATATCCACGCCGTAGAGGTTATCGCTAATAATCCGTTTTTTGATATAGTAGTTAAGTGAACTATGCTCTTTTTCGATGTCTTTTAGGTAGTCATTGAGGTAACGATCCTTTAAAAACTTGCTTGTACCGATGACTGTTGAATAGATGTAAATCAGCGTTTTCATGGCTGCGACTAAAAACGCGCCGGAACCGCAGGCTGGGTCTAATAATGTTAGGTTTGGGAGGATTTCTGTTAGCAGGCTGCGGCAGAGATTGGCGTCGAGATTGGTGAGGAGTTCGGTGATGGTTTCAAAGTGATGGGGAATCGGGCATTGGGCATCGGGCATGGGGAATTGGGCATGGGGTAGGCACGGGGGCACTTGGGGTAGGCACGGGGGCACTACCCCTACAAAACCCTGGTTTGCCTCATTGGTGGTAGGGGCGGTGCCCCCGTGCCCGCCCTCATTAACTCTATCGAGGATTAGTTTGTTGATTGTGCGATCGCACAAATATTCAGTAATCTCCGGCCTGGTATAATAAGCACCAAAGGCTTTTTGGTTAATGTATTTCTCAAAAATGTATCCCAAAACCGCCGGATTAATTTCGTTTTCCTTCCCGCCCACTGTATCGTCAAGATTCCAAGAATAGGCGGCAAATAACTTAAATATTTTCTCAAAAGCAGCATCGGGTATGGCAATATTCGGATAATTTTGTTCGATGGGATGTTCGAGAAACAGTCCGCCATTCAAATATTTAACATCGCCGATTAATTCTTTAACCCCTTCCTCCCGCAAATCCAGAGGTTTAGCAAATCCATCAAAAAACAGTGTTTTCAAGAATTGCGAGTAAAATAAATCCGTTCCCCGCTGTTTGCTTTCGGCTAACTTTTCCTGCAAATACAGCATTTTGCCGCTGTCGATAAATCCTTTGCGCTGCAAAAAATAAACAAACATCAAGCGGTTGAGTAAAACCGAAGTATACCAGCGCCTATCTGTTTCCTTGTCAATGCCGCGAATCACACTTAAAAATTCAACGTGTTGCTGTTTAAACTCTTCAAAAAACTTTTTAGTTACTCGTTCGACATCCAAGCCAGCCTGCAATCTTTGGGCGACATCAATCACCGAAAGCGTTTCTAATTCTTCTAAATCAACCTTTAAAGCTGTCACTTTACTCAGCAGCAAATCGCAAGGTTCCCGTTTCACGTATACATGATCGCGGGGATAAAGCTTTGTACCTTCGCGCTTTACCCAATACCAGAGACATTTGGTGCGATTTTTGTCAATAAAAATCAACAAATTTTCGGCGGAAATTTGGACGATTTCGCGATAAATTGTCAGTCTTTCGGCGCTGTTGGGGATGTTTCCGCTATCGGCGATAATTTCATATACAACTACTCCGTTAAGTTGGGCGATGGCTTTTCGGGAATAAGTCTCGCCTTCTATTTCTAAAGATACGGTTTTGTGGGATGATGGATTATCCCAACCGAGTTTTTGGACGAACAATTTGTTGAATTCAAAGTCTTGGAGAAGTTCGCGGGATTCTTTAAGTGTTTGTGGCATGGTTATATATGAAGGAATAAGGGAGAACTGTAGTAGGGACACGGCACCGTGTCCAAGGCGTGTCAAATTAACGTTAAACCGAGAGTCAGATAGTCCGACAGTCCGACAGTCCGACAGGGGTTGAAACCCCTGTCTCAAAGCGAAAGTCCTCTTAAGAGGACTGAGAAGAAAAATTTTCAATTCATGAGTCGTCTTTAGACGACTTTCGCTATTAGACAAACAGTTCGACAGTCCGACAGTCCGACAGGGGTTGAAACCCCTGTCTCAAAGCGAAAGTCCTCTTAAGAGGACTGAGAAGAAAA
>NZ_JAUBTL010000024.1:0-52667 GCF_036702475.1 Microcoleus sp. D2_18a_B4 | reverse complement strand
ATTTTCAATTCATGAGTCGTCTTTAGACGACTTTCGCTATTAGACAGGGAATTCATTCCCTGGCGGACTAGCTGGATGGTGAGAGGAATGGCGGACTGACAGCTTTCTCCTGAAACAAGCCTAAAGAACAAATAATCATCGGTTCCCGTTTGTCTTCGTCTTCATTGACTATACACAAACGGTCATCCATCCGCAAACCCACGACTAATTCTGCTAATTGTCGATCGCCAATTCCGCTTTTTAACTGCCGATTTAACGTGTCAATTGCCGACTGGCGCAGGGGATAGCGGTAAATTTCATCAATCGCTTTTGACAATTCATCGGATGCAAATATTGTACCATTCATTTCCTTAAAGTAACTCTTCAAACGTTCGTATGTTCGGAACCGGGCCCCGGAAGGCCTGCCCAATTGTCCGCCCGCAGTTAACTCTTCTTCTGCTATCAACTCTGCACCTTTTGTGACTAATTCGTGATGCTGTTTGTCTCTGGGAATTGCTGGTGTCGCTTCCTCGCAGGCTGCAATTCTGAGGATTCCGAGTTGCGATTGACTAACGCTATTGCCATCGCGATCGACCCAAATCAACGAATCATTTCCCTCGGCGGTTTTCATGTACAATAAAACTCCTTCTGGTTGCAAGGGTGCGGGAGTATGATTGCGAGTTGAATAAACTACATTTGGCATTGACTCAATGGTTTTTTTCAAAATTGGGTTGTTGTCCGTGGCATTTTTCCAAATTTGAAAAGCTTCCGATGTTAAGTCAACTTCGGCATCTTCTTCGCCATCTAAAATTCCTGATTTTTCATTGTAAATATCGAGAATTACTTGAGGTGAGTCATCCTCAAAAAATGTCTCATCAGTTCCGACGACTTCGGCATTTTCTTGCAAGCGTCGGCGCAGTCTTTCGCGCAGGTTGATAATGCGATCGACTCCTTCGTCTGGCAAAAACGAATAGCACAAAATGCGATCGGCTTTTTGACCGATTCTATCCACCCTTCCCGCCCGCTGAATTAACCGAATAATTGCCCAAGGTAAGTCATAATTAACGATAATCGCACTGTCTTGTAAGTTGTGACCTTCACTCAGAATGTCGGTGGCAATTAAGATTCGCAATTCTCGTTCTGGTGAGATTTTGTCACGCTTACCGTTGCTAGTCGGACTAAACCGGAATGTGACTTCTGTGGGGTCTTTTGATTTGCCTGTCACCGATGCAACGCCTGCAATTTTGAGCTTGGTTAAATTATCAGTTAGATAGCGGACTGTATCGGCAAATTGAGTGAAAATTAGTACCTTCTCGCGGGGATGAGTTTCTGTGAGCAATGTCACCAAAGCAGCTAATTTTTGATCTGGTTGAGAATGCCATACACTGCAAGTTTGCAAGACTTCAATCAAACAGCGGGCATCGGCTAGCAAATCGCGTTTTAACTTCTTGGTATCAAAAAAGTCAGATTTGAGCCATTTAAACCTGCGCTGGTAGCGCGTTTGATATTCTCGATAAACAACTTCTGCCCGCTGTTTAAAACTCTTTTCGCTTAACAGCAATTCTGCTTCACTATCTAAAGTTTCGCCCGCATCATCTTCGATTTCTTCGCTTTCAAAACTGCTAACCACCACAGAATCAGCATCTTCATCGCTGTTGCGGGTATCCAACAAGTCTGCATCCTGGGTGCCGATCGGAATATCGGAGTTTTGGTCGATCGCATATAAATAGATAAAATTCCGCAGGATGTGGCGCTCGATCGACTGGATAAAGGCACTGCCGCTGCTTTCTAGCCGTTTAAACAGGTTTGTCCGCGAAAATCCCATTAACCGCCGACCCCCACGGAATAAGGCATTTAACTGCCGCTGTTCTGCTTCAGTCGGCTGTTGTTTGGGTTTTTTGGCGATGTAATTTCCCAGCCCGTAACGCGGCAGATTTAGTGCATTGATGACTTCGACAATTTCCTCAAAGTCAAGCTGGGAGCTAGTTGCGGAAGTTTCCGAGGAAAACTTAATGGTTTTGGGAAGGCGATCGGGAAAATAGGAACGAGTGCGATCGGCAAATTCTAGATATTTGCGCTTCTTCTCTGCGTCAGTTTCCGCATAATTTTCTTTAATAAAAGAGCGAGTGCGCCTCACCATGTAGTGCTTCATCAAATCTCGCCAATCATCAGGATGTTCGCTTTTTTCAAAAGCAGCCAAAGAGCGCACGGAACATTGATGCCGCTTAATAAATTCTAACTCTCCTTGACTGCCTCCGCCCAATTGGTTCAGCAAAGCTTCGGGCCGCAGTCCTAAATTTTGGTCTTCAGGAATAAACAGCCGCAACTGAGAAGATAAATCTAAATAGGTTTTGTTGTAGGGAGTTGCTGAAAGCAAAATACATTTACTTTCGTTGATGGCAATATATTCTTGAATCGCTCGATATCGCTTGCCTTCGCGGTTTCTGAGGTTGTGACTTTCATCAATTAACACAACTCGATAGCGGCGCAATTCTGGCAATTCTTGCTGTACCAGACTGATGGATAAGACTTTGGCACCCAGGAGATATTTACAATTATACTCCTCCCACATTTTGACTAAGTTTTTGGGACAAATTATCAGGGTTTCCAAGAAACAGTCTTCTTGTAAAATTTTGGCGATCGCAGTTCCGACTAAAGTTTTACCCAACCCTACAACGTCGCCAATAATCACGCCTCCCCGTCTGGTAATGTGACGGGCGGCTAACTTAACGGCTTCTTCTTGAAATTTAAATAAACCCTTAAAAGCGCGGGGAATCTGAAACTCAGCAATACCTGCGATCGCCTCGCGGGACAAATGATAGACTATGTTGAGATAGATGTGATAAGGTGGAATTAGTTCGGATCTCGCCCAACTGCGATCGATAATTTCTGCAAGTTCTTTGGAAATATCAACACAGCCGTATTCTTCCCAGCGATCGTCAAACCATTTTTGCAACTTATTACAAGCATCAAAATCTAAAATATCAATATTCAATTCCCCTTGTTTCGATAGTCCCGATAAAGTCAGATTGCTGCTGCCCAAAAAACCTACAATTGGGCTGTTTGGGTCTTGACGGTGAACGAGATATAGTTTAGCGTGCAGTGGGTAAGCTAAGAATAATTTAACAATAACTTTTCCGCTTTTAATCTGATAGCTTAACCTGCGTAAGCCCTGCTCGTCGCGATCGTTGGGAGCGCCGATCGTCAACTGGTGGCGAAATTCCTCAGCCATCCGTTTTTTGAGCCGAATAATGGCATTATTGTCAATCCCCCCGTGATGGGAAATCAGGCTAAAACTAGCATTCAATTCATCAGAAGGCAAACTTTGCATTCCCACCAAAAGGCGGCAGCACGCTCCTTGGTTTCCGACATATGCTTCTATTAAATCGCCAATTCTCCGCCATCCCCTGAGATTGAAATAGCCCACGCAAAAATCGGCACGGTAGGAGAGTTTAATGGTGTCTCGCAATGCTTGTAGCAGCGGCAGTTCAATGTTGTCAAAAATGCGTGGCACTGGGTTTCCTCTGTTATATTAGTGGTGCATACACAAGTTTGTAGTAAGGACTTTAGTCCTTAAAAAATCACATGGAAGGACTAAAGTCCTCACTATAGCAATCATTGCAGGAGTCGTAAACTTTTTACCCCACCCCAACCCTCCCCTGATCAAGGGGAAGGAGTAAGAAATTCACAAATGATGCGAGCATTACTATAAAGTCTCTAAGCATTCGATGAGTGCTTGCCAAGTTTCGACATCTAAGACAGCAACTTGTTTGCCTTTTATATGGAAAACTTCAACTGACTACAATACTTCTAATCCGGTCACTCAGGCTACCTCTATGTTAATGATAGGATAACTTTTGAGCTCCATTCTAACTGATATCTTGCACCATTCTCAAGTAGCCCTTTATGAACAGGCAAGATGCCTGTTCCACAAAAATTCAATGTTCTTGTGGAACAGGCAAGATGCCTGTTCTTGAGAATGGTGCAAGATATGAGTTCTAATCAATTTGCTCCTCGGTTGCTGCGCCAAACCGTATGGAAAAAAGGTCGATCGTACCCAGCCAACCCCAGCAACCTGAACCGCAGGTGAGGCAATCCCCCTGCAGCCCCCGCTTCTCGACGCGGTACAATAAGTGCAATCATACTTAACGCTTATATTGAAAAAGTTACACACAACGCCACAGGAGACAACAGACGCATGGGTAAAGTAGTTGGCATTGACCTCGGAACAACAAACTCAGTAGTAGCCGTCATGGAAGGCGGCAAACCGGTTGTGATTGCCAATGCAGAAGGGATGCGGACAACTCCCTCGGTAGTCGCTTTCACAAAGGAAGGAGAACGCCTTGTCGGACAGATGGCGAGACGCCAGACTGTTCTCAACCCGCAAAACACCTTTTACGCCGTCAAGCGGTACATCGGACGCAAATATACCGAACTGACTCCAGAATCAAAGCGCGTCCCTTACACAACTCGCCGCGACGAAAACGGGAACATCAAAATCAAGTGTCCCCGCCTGAAAAAAGATTTTGCCCCAGAGGAAATTTCGGCGATGGTTTTGCGGAAACTGGCCGATGAAGCCAGCCGCTATCTGGGACAAGAGGTGACGGGGGCTGTAATTACTGTTCCCGCTTATTTCAACGACTCGCAGCGACAGGCGACGCGGGATGCTGGACGAATTGCCGGACTTGAGGTTAAGCGGATTTTAAATGAGCCGACGGCGGCTTCTTTGGCTTACGGTTTGGAGAGGCGAGAAAGTCAAACTATTTTAGTGTTTGATTTGGGCGGCGGTACTTTTGATGTGTCGATTTTAGACGTGGGAGACGGAGTATTTGAAGTCAAAGCAACTAGCGGCGACACTCAATTGGGCGGCAATGATTTTGACTCCAAAATTGTGGATTGGTTGGCAGAACAATTCTTAGAAAAAGAAGGAATTGATTTGCGTCGCAACCGGCAAGCTTTGCAGCGCTTGATCGAAGCGGCAGAAAAAGCCAAGATTGAGCTGTCGGGAGTCGGTGTTACTGAGATTAATTTGCCGTTTATCGATGCGAACGAAGACGGGCCTTTGCATCTGGAAACGCGACTAACTCGCGGTCAATTTGAGGGGCTGTGCACAGATTTGGTGCAG
The DNA here is from genome assembly GCF_036702475.1 of Microcoleus sp. D2_18a_B4. Classification (NCBI taxonomy): domain Bacteria; kingdom Bacillati; phylum Cyanobacteriota; class Cyanophyceae; order Oscillatoriales; family Microcoleaceae; genus Microcoleus; species Microcoleus sp. D2_18a_B4. The sequence continues at coordinate 47,563 of NZ_JAUBTL010000024.1, read as the reverse complement.
CGGTTGCGGCGGCCGGTCAAACAAGCTTTGGCTGATGCAAGTTTGAGTCCTTCTCGCATTGATGAAGTTGTGCTAGTCGGCGGTTCGACTCGCATTCCTTTGGTGCAGGAAGTTGTTCGCAGTTTGATTGATCGAGAACCGAATCAAAATGTCAATCCCGATGAAGTTGTGGCGGTGGGTGCGGCAATTCAAGCGGGTATTTTGGGTGGCGATGTCCGCGATGTGCTGCTGTTGGATGTGACGCCGCTGTCGCTGGGTTTGGAAACTATCGGCGGGGTGATGAAAAAACTGATTCCTCGGAATACTACTATTCCAGTCAGGCGATCGGACATTTTTTCGACTGCTGAAAACAACCAAACTGTGGTAGAAATTCACGTGATCCAAGGGGAACGCGAATTAGGCAGAGATAATAAGTCTTTGGGACGGTTTAAACTAACTGGAATTCCGCCGGCACCACGAGGGATTCCGCAGGTGCAAGTAGCTTTTGATATTGATGCTAACGGGATGCTGTTGGTGACAGCTTTGGACAAAACTACCGGCAGGGAACAAAGCATTACTGTACAAGGTGCTTCGACGCTGAGTCAGCAGGAAGTGAATCAAATGATTCGCGATGCGGAACAGTTTGCTCAAGCTGATAAGTTGCAGCGGGAAAGGGTAGAAAAACGCAATCGCGCTGAAGCTTTAGCTTATCAAGCTGAGCGGCAGTTGCGAGAAGTTGCGCTCGATCGCGGAATGCAGTTTGCTCAAAGAAGTCGCCAGCGAATTGAAACTTTAATTCGGGAATTGCGAGACAGTTTGGAACGCAATGATGAGCGGGGAGTTGACCAAGTTGGTTCGGATTTGCAGGATGCTCTTTACGATTTGAGCCGGGAAGTTTCAGCTTTTGCTGATGATGACGATGATGATGATTTCTTTGAGTCTGTGAAGCGGACTTTTACGGGCGACGGTACCAAGCGGCGCAGCGATGACAACAGCTATTATACCAATGCTAAACCGTACAGGCGATCGACTGTCGATCCAATTCCCGATCGCCCCTATGATCGCACCGGCGATCGTATGAATGATCGAATGGGCGATCGAATGGGCGATCGAATGGGCGATCGTATGGGCGATCGCATGGGCGATCGTATGGGCGATCGTAGAAGCAGTGCTAATCGCCCCACTCGCCCTTATCAAAATCAAAGCGACGATTGGGATGATGACGACGATTGGCTCTAATTAGTGGTTAGTCATTAGTCCCTAGTCATTAGTCCCTAGTTTGAAGCAGGGAAGCAGGATGACTAATGACTAATGACTAATAATTAATGACTAATGACTAATGACTAATAACTAATGACTAAATATGCAGAATTTTCGCAATTACTATCTAATTTTGGGAGTCCCCAAAGATGCCACGGCTGATGAGATAAAAAAAGCCTATCGACGGCTGGCCAGACAGTTGCACCCTGACGTAAATCCGGGGGATAAATCGGCTGAAGATAGGTTTAAGGATATTAATGAAGCTTACGATATTCTTTCCGATATTGACAAGCGAGCTCAATACGATCAGTTTAGTAAATTCTGGAAACAAAAGGGATTTCAAGGCAAGCAAGGGGTGCGACTTCCCAATTTCAAAACTTGGGGAAACGGTAAAGCTACCCGCAAAAAACCGGCCGAAGATGTCGATTTTAGTGATTACTCGGATTTTAATAAATTTCTCGACCAAGTGCTCGGAAGACGCCGGGAAGTGAGGATGGCGACAGCGAATGATGCACCGGGAGTAGCCTCCTCTGAACCGTGGAGTACGGCTTCTAAGAAAACGAGTTATGTTGCTAATTCTCGCCCACCTAGAAGGGATTTCGACGATCGCGAAATGCGACGGGAAACAGTCGATCGCGAAATGCGACGAGAAACAGTCGATCGCGAAATGCGACGGGAAACAGTCGATCGCGAAATGCGACGGGAAACAGTCGATCGCGAAACCAGAAGGGATGCGGAAGAGCGCGAAATGCGACGGGAAGCAGTCGATCGCGAACCCAGAAGAGACATTGAGGCCAGACTAACTCTGCCTTTGGAAAGGGCTTATTCGGGCGGTACTGAGCGAATTCGTCTGGAAGATGGGCGAGCGATCGAGGTAAATCTGCCTCCTGCTATGGTATCAGGCCAGCGGATTCGCTTGCGAAATCAAGGTATGGGCGGCGGAGATTTATATTTGAAAATCACGGTTTCTCCCCATCCATTTTTTCGCTTGGAAATGTCGGATATTTGCTGCGAATTGCCACTGACTCCCAGCGAAGCGGTGTTGGGGGGAGATATTGAAGTACCGACGCTAGACGGCTTGGTAAAGATGAAATTGCCGCCGGGAGTAACCTCTGGAAAGCGGTTGCGGCTGGCTAACAAAGGCTATCCGACAGGAAATGGCGATCGGGGCGATCAATTGGTAGAAATTCAGGTGTTAATTCCCCAAGAAATTAGTGACGAAGAAAGAGAATTATACCAGAAGTTGCGAGAGGTTGAGTCTTTTAAACCCCGCCAGGATTTGTCTGTATAATTGTAGGGTGTTCACTGCTAGCCCTGTCAAGATGTTCCTTATTTAGACACTTCTACCCGTTACTAAGCTCTGCCTGGTAACGCATATCCAGAGGCTCTGCCTCCAACTTTCCTCATAGAAGAGCGAGGCAGAGCCTCGCTTACATTGATTCCCAGGCAGAGCCAGGGAACCAGTTAACCACCAATTACGCATTACCTATTACCATTATGATGACATTCATCAATCCTAAAACGGATTTTGCTTTCAAAAAAATTTTCGGCTCTGAAAATAGCAAAGACATTCTAATTAGTTTTTTGAATGCTTTGCTGTATGACGGTCAGCCCACCATCCAAAGTTTAAAAATCTTCCCTCCTTATGCAGCACCGAGAATTCGCGGTCTTAAGGAGACTTACTTAGATATTAAAGCTCAGTTAGATGATGACACAACAGTAATTATCGAGATGCAGGTTTTGAACGTAGAGGCCTTTGAAAAGCGGATTTTGTACAATGCAGCTAAAGCTTATTCCACGCAATTAGAAACAGCAGACAAATATGCGCTACTGAATCCAGTAATTGCCTTGACTATCACTGATTTTGAGATGTTTGAGGATTTTACCAAAGTAACTTCGCGGTTTGTCCTTAAGGAAAAAGACTTTTTGATTGATTATCCTGTTTATGATATTGAATTAGCGTTTGTTGAGCTACCAAAATTCAAAAAAACGCTAAATGAGTTAGAAACCTTGACCGATAAATGGATTTATTTCCTCAAAAGTGCTAAGGATTTATCAATAGTCCCTGAAACAATGCAAAGCGTCCCGGAAATTCAGAAAGCATTTACAATAGCCAATCGAAGCGCTCTGAGTCGCGAGGAGTTAGCAGAATTGGAAAACGAGGAAATTTATATCCAAGATCGGCGTGGGGCAATATCTAAAGCAGTCAAACAAGGAAGAGAACAAGGAAGACAAGAAGGAAGACAAGAAGGAAGACAAGAAGGAATCAAAGTAGGACAATTAGCACTAATTATTCGTTTATTGGAACGCCGTATAGGTGCTGTAGATTCCGAAGTTGACAGTCAAATTCAAGAATTGTCGATCGACCAATTGGAAAACTTAGGAGAAGCCTTGTTAAATTTTAACGACATATCAGATTTAACAGCTTGGCTGCAAACACAAGATTTACCCGCAGAATAGCCGTTAGCGGAGCCCTCGAAGAGGATCGCACTTTCCGCAATCCTGGCTCGCATAAGTAAAATTACTGTTGTGATTCTTCCTGAACTAGCAGAGAATTAAGACTAAGGTAATTTTCCCACAATCAGGAGCAGTCTGCCGCGATGACTCAAATGCCCCCTCAATGCAACAATCTGCAAGAGCAAGTTGACTCTTTACTGCAACTGCTGCGTCAGGAATCCTCTTTGCGACAACAAGATATCACGGCGGTACAAGCTTCTCTGAAAAAGGCAATTTCTCCTGAGTTTGAGATTGTGTTTGCCGGCGCTTTCAGTGCGGGAAAATCAATGCTAATTAATGCTTTGCTGGAGCGAGAATTGCTCTACAGTGCAGAAGGACACGCGACAGGTACGGAATGTTATATCGCCTTTGCTGAGCCGGAAAAAGAGCGCGTTGTTCTCACTTTTTTGAGCGAGTTTGAGATTAGCCAGCAAGCTTCTGTGCTTTGCCATCAGTTAGGTTTAACTACTGAACTTAATATTAATCAAACAGATGTAGTGTCGCTGTTGTCTCAGGGATGTAACATAATTATTGAAACGGAAGGCGGCGAAAATAAATCCGAACTCGCCAAAAAAGCTAAGGCTTTGATGCTGCTGTTAGAAGGTTTTGAGGCAAATCGCGATCGCATCCAAACTCTCGAAAACGCTACCTACTCGATGGAACAGTTTAACTTTTCCAATCTCAAGGAAGCTGCTAGTTATGCCCGTCGCGGTAGTAACAGTGCTGTACTCAAGCGAGTGGAATATTATTGTTATCATCCCTTACTACAAGATGGCAATATTATTATCGATACGCCGGGAATTGATGCGCCGGTGCAGCGGGATGCAGAATTGACTTATGATAAGATTGAAAGCCCCGATACTTCGGCGGTTGTGTGCGTTTTGAAAGCGGCTTCATCTGGGGAAATGACGACGGAAGAAACCGAGTTGATGGAAAAAACACGGGGAAATCCGGGAATTCGCGATCGACTGTTTTACATTTTTAACCGCATTGACGAAACTTGGTACAACACGCAACTGCGACAGCGCTTAGAAAATCTGATTAATTCCGACTTTCGCGATACTGCGAGAGTTTACAAAACTAGCGGATTGTTGGGATTTTACGGGAGTTTGATTCGAGGGACAACAGGGCGCGATCGCTTTGGTTTAAATACAATCTTTGCCACCAGTCAAGGGCGAGTTTCTGTAGATGATAAATTAGATTCAGAATTTATCGGTATTAGTGAAGAAACTCCGCAATTTGTTAGTGAATTTAATCGCTATTGTGCGAATTCCGGCAAACTGTCTCCTAGCAGATTTCGCATTTCAGTTAACAGCTACGAAACACCCAATGAAAACTACGTGCGGATTCTTGCAGAGCAAGGACAACCATTAATTGCTCAATTAATTCAAGATAGCGGCATCGAAGATTTTCGCACAGCCATCACCCGTTACCTCACAGAAGAAAAACGCCCGCAACTGTTCAAAAATCTCGCTGACGACTTGGAAGACTTGTGCATTCAACTGCGGAAACATTACCAAACAATTCAGCGGAATTTGGACAGCCAGCCCCGCGAAATTGAAGCGATGAAAGCACAGGAACTTTTGCGGCTCAATCAAGAATTGCAGCAAGTCGGACAGGATTTTCGGGAACATATCGCCGAAGAAGTCAATGAAATGATTATGAACAGATGCGATATTTTCGATATAGACTTTCGGCAACTGCAATCTCGGATGATCCGCCGCTTGGATGAATTGTTAGATGGATTTTCTGTTGAGGCGGCTTACGGACGCACTTTGCGGAATCATCCGCGCAATGCTACAGCACCTTTAATTGCTGTTTTAGTTGAAGCGCTTTATTATTTAGCGAATCAGTTGGAAGATATTTTAGTAGAGGCTACTAAGTCACTGGTTGATAATTATTTCCAGTATTTGAAAGATAGCGTTCGCAAGTCGGAATACTATCGATTACTCTATCGGTTGTTGGGGAACGACGGAGGAATTGAACAGCAGTTAGAGGAGTTATCAAAGCGGGTTTCTGATGCTTTGGTAAATGCGGCTGGCGTTGAGTGCGATCGCTACGTGCGAGAAAGTCCCCGTTTTTACGACGAAGGGACATTTTCGATTTATCAATTCCGGGAAACATTGCAGCAAACTTCTCAAGGTTTCGACTGCGAGAACATGGTGGACGCCCAACCAGCAATTCGGCAATTATTGCGGCTAGATTTCGAGCCAAAAGTATCTAGAACTATTCGGCAAACTTTCCGCCAAACTGTCAACCAAACCCTGAAAGAGCATTTGTTGCCGCTGGCCCAAAAGCAAGCTGATGATATTTTGCAGAAATACAGTCAAGCCCGCGATTATTTAGAGCAAACTTTGGCACAGGAGGCGGAGGAAAAGATTGCTGGCAATCTGCGGCGGCAAGCTGAGAATGAGCAAAAGATTCAAGAGTACGATCGGGCAGTTTCTGGGATTAATAGTTGTTTGCAGGCGATGAAGTTGCACGAGCATTTGTTGCCTGTAATTGCACAAAATGATAGCGTGTCGGTGGATGGTGAACAATTGGAATCGGAATGGGGGTAATTGAAATACCGGGCGAATGTAATTCGCCCGGTATTTTTGCTTGGTTTGTGTAGACGCGATTTTCCTCGCCCGGTATCTATTCAAACTAAATAATACTTGTACAATTTTCACCAAAAACCATTATAATTACAATAGCCAAAACCGGAAATAAAAATGAATGATAACTTTGATTCACTGAAACGTGACGATGTGGTGTCTGTATATTCGGATCACATTTTAGTCACCAACCGCACCTTTACAATAAGTGAGTTTATTGCAGCGATGATGACTCTAATAAAAGCTCAAGCGGGATGGACAGAATTAAAAGAAACTTGGTTTAGAGAAGGAATAGATTGTAAAATACTTAAGCCTGGTGCGAAGAGTTGGCAAAGAGGAAAAGTGAGAATTACTTTAGAGTTTCAGCCTGAAGAGCTTGAAGTTGGAGAAATTGCCGAAACTGGAAAATCAGCAGATACTAAAGTTGTTTCTCCTCTGGAAGATTTGCGTCAAAAAATGCCTAAAGAGAGTTAGCAAAACAAGATGACTAAAACCCCTAGAATTCCCATTCCCCCAGAAGTCAGAAAATATGTATTTACTCGCAATAAATACCAATGCCAAAGCTGCGGCCAAACCAAACTAGAAACCCAACTGACGATCGATCATATCATCCCCCTAGCGCGCGGCGGCAGCAACGACATCAGCAACTTGCAAACCCTCTGCAGCGCCTGCAACCAAAAGAAAACCGACAAACTAGACCCCCGCTTCAGGCGACACTTTGACCTGTGATATTTAACAGTATTAGGACTTACGCACCGGACTCCAGAAACCGGGTTTTTTTACGAAAATACTTCGTTGCAAATCACAGATTTAGTAAAAAACCCGGTTTCTTCGATCGAAATGCGTCCCGGACTAAATTATTCATCTCTCTCTTCTCTTCCTCTGCGTCCTCTGTGCCCTCTGCGGTTAAAAAATTCTACCATCGATAATACCTATAAGGATCGTCCCCCTTCTCAAAATCCGTTCTGTAATCCCAGTGATAAAACTCCCGACTCGAACCGTTAAACACAGATCCATCCGCCTTAAAACTTGCCCCTAAATTAGCCAAAATCTGAGCATTTGCCCGGGTTTGCCGCCAGCGAGTAAAACGCAAATAAGTCTTAGTATCAGCATTCAAACTGTCCGGTTCAATCTGAGAAAAAATCGCCACACCCTTGCCAACTTTGACCCGACTTAACAAACCGTCAGCACCGATTTCTCCCCCAGACTTAATCAACCAAGTATCATAAAAAGAGCGCGATCGCAAATCTGAAGCGCTAACCCCCTTCACCTCATCCCAACTCGGAACCGCCAGCGAACCCCCAAAATCCTGCGCTTGCTGCAAACCCACGCCCAAACCCGCAGCAGGCACTTGACGCGGCAAGAAAAACGCCTTCCCGCCCGCATTCAAATAACCGCGCAAATCGGCATCTTTCAGATTCGCTTCTCTCCCCACAATCACCAAACCAACATCATTAGAAAGCGAACTAGCGCGCTGATAAATTACCCCCAAACTGTCCAACTTTTGGGCATCTCCATCTCCCCCAATTAAAACCACTTTATCCGGCTTTCCAAGTACCGGAGAATTCATGCCGTAACTCACAATTTTTTGCAATAACAGCGCCGCCCCAGCATCTACAGAATAATGGTCTTCCAAATCCAACTCGTTTAAAATCAGCCGCCCTTTTCCGTAATCCAATTCCATCAGTGGCGAATAAGCTAAATCAAACTCAGATTCCAAAATTGGGCGCCAACCGCTGCGGTGTGGCTTCTCAATTGAAGCGCTACTGACACCGCCGCGATTTCCCCAACGCCAGCCGTACCAAGGTTTATTTGCCGGACTCAAATTAGGGCCAGTTTGGATTGTATCTGGATAAGCTTCAAGCAGCGTGCTTTCCCCCGCCCAATCCCGCAAATCTTCACTGTCTAAACCGCTAATTGCGGGATGGTTGCTGTCAACTGGAAAAGCGCGGCGGCTGACGTGGGCAGCAACTCGGAAACCCGTATTTTCCAGCCATTCCCTGCGTTGAGGAAACACAATTGCTTTGCCGCCGTTTTGCACAAAATTTTCTACACTTCCCGGCAAATTTTCCCCGCTAGAAAATGCTTCCCTACCGATAACTAATAGCGATGAAACTTGCGAACCATTCCACGGTACAAGCTGATAACCTAATTGTTTTAACATGGCCGATGTTTTGCCCGCTGGATCGAAGATTGTCAGCGTATCCTTGCTTTTGGCTTGCTTGGGAAAAACGCGGAAAGCAAATGTATCAGAATGCGATCGCTCGCCCACTCGCGCAGTCAAGCGAATTTCGCCGTCAGCCTTGCTAGAAATGGTATTTTGCAATTTTACGTCAATTGGAAAAAACAGCGTTGCTGCCGCCTCACTCAGGCCTTTTCTCTCGCCTTTTTTTACTTCTTTCCCCCCCACCAAAACCCGCCATTTAAACGAAAATTCTTGCGCCGTCCGCGTATCGTTAATTAACACTACTTGCTTTGCCAGTTTTCCGCCCACAAACAAATTGTGTTCTTTCGCAGTAAAAACCGGGCTAGCACCAGCAATCCAAGCCAAAGTCGAGCTATTATTATTCATAATTGCCTCGCCCCCAGGATGAACAGTGTAAGCTTCGGGCTGGAAATAATTCAAAAGATTATTCGAGACTTGCTTCAAATAAACTCCCCGGCTACCAGGTTGAAATGCCCCAATATCCACCTTTTTTCTGCCAGCTTCAGAAACTTCCCAACCATGTCCGTCATTCCAAGGAATCATCCCCCCAGAAATTCCAAAAGTCCGCCAACTCCGCCAAGTATTTGTACTGAATAAATGCTGCAACTTTTGAAAAGCTGGTGCAAAATCCAACTCATTTTTAAAATGCCAGTTTAGATACTCCTGACCCTTGACAAACTGCTCGCGAATTTTAGATTTATAAGCGGCCGTTTCCAACTCGTAAGCCTGCTTGCCAAAATAAATTGCCGCAAACTCAGTCATCCAAGGTTCGCTGAGAATCGCCTGACCAAAACCTTTGCGGGCCCGCATCATCGTTGCGTGCAGAGGAGTCCCAAACTCGACTGCCATGTAGGGCCTTTCCCCGGTTTTGCTCCACTCAGAAATCCACTCTTCCCGTTCTTGCAAGGGAATCATATTTAAATAAGAATTCAGCGCATAAACATCGCCGAAGTGTGCACCTTGGTGTACCATCACAGGTCTGGTTGGGTCAGCCGATTTAATCGCAGCTATAGCGTCATTTCCTAGGGGAGTGTTGACCCGCAAACGCTGGTTTTCCGAGGGACTGAGAGTTCCTTCTACTTTGCTTTTGCCGATGCGACGGGGATTTAAATCGTCAGCGTTGCCGAAAAAATTAGGACTTGTCGCCCACATTAATACTGATGGATGATTGCGGTACCGGCGCATTTCTGTCACCATTCGGTCTTTCCAGCGGTTTTTCCACAGGGGGTTTCTCCACTTGCCGTTCCAAGCGATAGGACTAATGTCTAAAGCGGGAGCCATAATGGGAAAACCTTTGAGGTCTGCTCTTTCGGAAAATAACTCTCGGAAGTGCCATTTTCCCCGTTCGTCGTGATTCCAAGGCCACATTTCTGTTATGTTAAAACCTGCTTTTACGTAGCTGTCAATTAGCCTGTCAGCAACTTCAACTGTCCCGCTTTGCCAAGACTCGGAGTGCAAGTTTGGTCGCAGCCGAAATTCAGTTCCGTTTAAGAAAAATTTGCGCCCTTCTATCCAAAATTCGCGAAAGCCAAAAGGTTGGTAGTATTGCGTGTCAATGCCGCTGCCTTTTACTTCTAAGTGCAGGGTGTAAAGGTTTGGTTGCCCGACATCCCAAAGACGGGGATTTGACCAATTCCACTGGAATTCTACGGTTTGAATTGGTTTAGCTTTAACGTTGGCAGTGCCTGTAAATTTTTGTTCTACTTTGCCTTTTTCGTCGAGCATTTGCGCGATTATTTCTACTTGACCGCTTTGGGCAACGTCTTTGAGTTCTACATCTAATTTAACTTGCTTTTTTCGGGTGGAAGTTTGGACGAATACGTCCCTAATTAACGGGCCTGGGGGAAGGCTCAGAAGCCTTACCTCGCCGATGATTCCCCGCGATTGCAACTTGGATTTTTCTGTGTAGATTTCTGTGGGACCCATGATGACGGCTTTTTCCTTTTCATCGGATACTGCTATCACTAAAATAGATAGGGTGTTTTGACCGGGTTTGGCTGCTTTGGTAATTTCAATAGTGCCGTAGGGCCAGGGGATTTGACCGCAGTTAATGCCGTTGACAAAGATGACTGCATCGGTGCTGACTCTGGCTAAGTCGAGAAAAATTCGGCGGTTTGTCCAGTCGCCGGGAATGTCTATATTTCTCTGATACCAAGCTTTTGATAGTTGTTTACTGTTGAAGTTTTCCCAATCTTTGCCGCTGCCGCGAGTGATGATTCCGGGTACGGATTGGTTGTTTTCTTTTTGCCAGTCTCCCGGCACCGAGATGGAACCCCAATTTGGGGAGACGGGGGGGTTTTGGGGGTTGCCAACTGCGGGGACAAATTGCCAAGTTCCGTTGAGATAGATTTGGGATCGTTTGTTGTCGATCGCCCCGACGGCCGCGGTGGTAAGATTGGGGAAGCCGATCGATATCGCTGAGCTGCTGGCGAAGTCGGGATTTTGAAGCGCGTAACCGACGAATCCAAAGAGGGTGGCGGCTGCGAAAAATAATCCGATAATTTTGGCCAGCTTGTGATTCACTCGCTTATTTCTCCCAGAAATTAGATAATCTAATTTGTCCCTGGCTCTATGATAGCAGTTGATTCAGCAGAAATCCCCCTCCCAATCTGCCTCTGGGAAGATGGCACAGAGCCGACAAATGTGGTTTTGTATAGAAAAAATAAATACTTAGTTTTAACTAAGTTTTAAAAAGGTTGTTTCATCGACATAAGCAATAGTGCGATCGCGCCATCGCTACAGGTCAACAAAAATGAGCCAGTTTGAGGTCTTGCCCTTACCCCTTAAATCTTACAGTATTGCTACATTTAGTGCCGGCACGGCTTTACTGCTGACAACTCTGTTACTGTTTTCCTTCCAGGCAACTCCTGCAATCTTACTGTTGGCCGCTGCCGTTATCGCTTGGTATGCTGGCTTAAAGTCTGCACAACAAGAACTAGAAATAGAACGTAATATTATTTCAAAAGTAATTGACACGACAGCTTGCTTGATTGTAGTTCTCGACAGCCAAGGACGGATTCTCCGGTTTAACCAAGCTTGCGAAAAAACTACAGGCTACTCGGCAGCAGAAGTTGTTAATAAATATGTTTGGGATTTGTTCTTAATTCCCGAAGAAATAGAGCCAGTTAAAACAATTTTCACCCAGCTAAAAGTCGAACATTTTAACAGCGAATATCAAAACTATTGGCGCACTAAAAACGGCTCTAAGCGCTTAATTTCTTGGTCGAATACTGTGACGACCAATAGCGATGGTTTGGTAGAATATGTGATAGGAACTGGTATAGATATTACTGACCGCCACAAAGCAGAAATAGCCCTGGCTTTATCCTACACCAAACTAGAAAGCCGCGTCAAACAGCGGACAGCAGAACTGACAGTAGCTAAAGAAGCGCTGCAAGCTCAAGAAGAACGATTTCGCTGTTTAAGTTCCTGTTCGCCGGTTGGCATTTTTATGGCAGATTTTGAGGGGCGCTACACCTATGCAAACCCACGCTGTCAGGCTATTTGCGGCTTGAGTTTGACAGAACTTTTAGGAGACGGTTGGGAGAAGTGCATTCACCCGGAAGACTGCGATCGCGTATTGAGCCGATGGCTAGATTATACTCGGCAAGGTGGGGAATATGCGATCGAGTATCGCCTGCAAACACCAGAAGGGATTGTGCGCTGGATTAACGTTTGTTCCTCGCCGATGTTCTCGGACTCCGGCGAACTCATCGGATATGTGGGCACGGTGAGAGATGTCACGGAAAGACAACAAGCGCAAGCAGCTTTGGCAAACAGCGAACAACAACTGAGAACGCTGCTAGAAAATACGCCAGATATCATTATCCGCACTGACAAAGAGCTGCGTTATATTTATGTCAATCAAGCAGTTGAAAGAAGCCAAGGAAAACCAATTTCATTCTTCCTCGGTAAAACCAGTCAAGAAATAGGAATACCGCCGGAACAGTGCCAGATGTGGGATGAAACCCTGCACAAAGTGTTAGAAACCGGTCAAGAAGAAATTATCGAATTTCAGGCTTTATCAATCAACGGCATCCGAAGTTATCAATCCCGCGTAGTTCCAGAATTTGACAAAAATGGCGTACCAGAATCAGCCTTAATTGTCGCCCGCGATATCACAGAAATAAAACTTGCCGAAACTCAAAGATTGCAGTTAACAATCGAGCAAACAGCAAGGGAAAAAGCGGAAATAGAACAGCAGCGCTCGGCATTTTTAGCAGAAGTCAGCAAAATGCTGGCTGATGCGTTTGACGGGGAAACGGTGCTGCAAAAGGTAGCAGAATTAGCAGTAAATTCGATCGCAGACGGGTGCTGCATTCATTTGACCGAAACGGGGTCAAAAGTGCGTTTAGTCGCTGTGGCTCACGCAGAACCCTCTATGGTTGAGACTATTAATAACTTCAGCATCCGAAGTTCGATCGCCGACAATGCTGTTAACGGCTATCCGCTGGTAATCCGCAGCGGAAAATCCGAATTAATTGCCGAAGTGGATGAGGAAATTTTAGCAGCACTCGCCGAAAATTCAGCAGAAAAGGAAAAATTGCGCTCGCTCAATATCGGATCTCACGCTTGCGTACCGCTGAGAGCTCGCGGGCGGGTAATGGGTTCCATCACTTGCTTTACCTCGAAGTTGGGCCGCCGCTACAGTGCAGAAGACATGGCAATGCTAGAAGATTTAGCATATCGCGTGGCGATCGCCCTAGACAACGCCAGACTTTACGCAGAAGCGCAGCAAGCACTATCTCAAACATCCGAATCCTTCGCCTTAATTGACTCGCTGTTAGAAGCATCTCCCCTAGCGATTTGCTTTATGGATCGCGAAATGCGCTTCATTCGTATCAATCAAGTATTAGCAGAACTCAACGGTTTGCCGATAGAACAGCATCTCGGCCAAGACTTCCGCCAATTGTTGCCCGAACATGCAGCCAAATTTGCGCCGATAATTCAGCAAGTTTTAGAAACCGGCGAGCCTGTTTTAAACTTAGAAATGAGTGGCGAACCTGATGGGAAACCGGGATATTTCGGTTACTGGCTAGCCAACTACTACCCAGTAAAAAATGAAAGAGGAGAAATAATCGGAGTCGGCCTAATTATCACAGATATTACCGCAGCCAAACAAACAGAATTAGCTTTGCGGGAAAGCGAAATGCGCTTCCGCAGCGTGGTAGAATCTAACATGATCGGCATCGGTTTCTGGGATGTCAACGGCGAAGTTACGGACGCTAACGACGCCTTGCTGGAAATGATTGGATATACGAGGGAAGACTTAGTTTCGGGAAATATCCGATGGCTGGATCTCACCGCGCCGGAATATCTAGAACTCGATCGCATCGCCCTGGCGCAAGTCGAAGCCGAAGGAAGTTGCGCGCCTTTTGAAAAAGAATACCTCCGCAAAGACGGCACGCGCTTGCCAGTTTTAGTCGGCGGCGGAAACTTCCAAGGATGCACAGACAAAGGAGCATTCTTCGTACTAGATATCACCGATCGCAAACAAGCCCAAAACCAACTTCGAGAAAACGAAATACGCCTTCGCCGCCAACTAGCAGAACTCGACTTAGTTTACAAAACCACACCAGTCGGGCTGTGCTTTGTCGATACCAATTTGCGCTACATCCGCCTGAACGAATGCCTCGCTGCGATCAACGGCCGATCGATCGCAGAGCACATCGGGCGCACCGCTAGAGAAGTAATTCCCGAAATGGCCGATATGGTAGAGCGGATTTACCGCCAAGTGCTGGCGACGCAAACCCCCGTGCTCGACTTGGAAGTTAAGGCTGAAACCAAGCAACAGCCGGGAGTTTTGCGGGATTGGCAAATCAGCTTTTACCCAGTGATCGATGAATCAGGAACACTGCTGGGAGTCAGCACCGTGGTAGCCGAAATCACCGATCGCAACCAAGCAAAACGAGTAATACAGCAAAGCGAAAGCATATTCCGGCGGCTGTTCGAGTCAAATATTTTCGGAGTCGCGATCGGTGATTTTAGCGGCCGCATCGCCTACGCCAACCAATCCCTGCTCAACATGGTCGGCTACACCCGCTCAGACTGGCTCTCCGGTCAAATGCGGTGGGACAGAATGACCCCCCCCGAATACCTGCACCTCGACGCCTTAGCAGCCCAAGAACTGCGGGCTAAGGGAGTCGCAACTCCTTTCAAGAAAGAGTACATCCGTAAAGATGGCAGCCGCGTGCCGATTCTGATGGGCGGAACCACTCTGGGCCAGGACGATCGCGAACCAGAGACGATCGTCGCATTCTACATCGACTTGACCGAGATATCGCGGGTGGAAGCAGAACTCAAACACAATCAAGAACGGCTGCAAATCGCTCAGCAAGCAGGCAAAATCGGAACTTTTGAATGGAACGTCCAAACCAATGAGATCGCGGGGACGCCGGAATTAGAGGCTTTGTACGGGCTGCCTGCAGGCGGTATCGACAGCTATGAAACTTGGGTGGAAATGGTGCATCCAGACGATCGCGCTGTTACCGAACTGCAGGTGCAAGCTGCGAGGGCTTCCGGGGAGGAATTAAACATTGAGTTCCGCATTTGCCGCCCGGACAAAAGTGTGGGCTGGATTGCTTGCAGGGCTAAGATGTTTCCCGACGATCGGGGTTTGCCTTTGCGGATGATCGGGGTGAACGTCGATATCAGTGATCGCAAAGAAGCAGAAGCAGCGCGATCGCACCTCCATCAAACTTTAGAAGCCTTGATTCAGGCTTGTCCCCTAGCAATTACCGTTTTGGACTGCGACGACGGCACTGTGAAAATGTGGAACCCAGCCGCCGAGAGGATTTTTGGCTGGCCTGAATCAGAAGCGGTAGGTCAATTTGTGCCCTGCATTCCCGCAGACAAGCGGGAGGAATTCACGGCTAATTTGAAAAAAATTCGCGAAGGAAAGGCGATCGCCGGCATGGAAACCCAGCGCCAAAGGAAAGACGGCAGCTCGATCGACATCAGTTTGTGGGCAACTCCAGTCCGCGACAGCAACGGCAATATCAACTGTATGTCGATCATCGCCGACATCAGCGATCGCAAGCAAATCGAGGCCCAACGCGCTCAGTTGCTCGATCGCGAACAAGTCGCGCGGGCGGAAGCAGAAGCCATCAGCCGCCGGAAAGACGAGTTTCTAGACTCTCTTTCCCACGAATTGCGAACGCCTTTAAATGTGATTCTGGGGTGGGCACAGATCCTGCGCGCCCACCCCTACAACCAAGATAAATTAGTTTCGGGTGTGGAAGCCATTGAGCGTCAGTCGAAGGTGCAGATCCAGCTAGTGGAAGATTTGCTTGACGTTTCCCGGATTATTCAAGGCAAGCTGGCCCTGAAACCCGGCTGGTTCTATATGGTAAGGACGATCGAGGCGGCTCATAATTCAGTTCGTTTGGCAGCCGAGGCCAAGTCTGTCACCGTTTCGTTAGAACTTGACCCCTCAGTCAGCTTGATGTGGGGCGATGCTCAGAGGTTGCAGCAGGTAGTGTGGAATTTGCTGACTAACGCCGTCAAGTTTACGCCTTCGGGGGGAAATGTGCAAGTGCGCTTGTCTGCGGTAGCTGTTAGCGATTCCTCATCACCCAATTACGTGCAAATTACTGTCAGCGATACCGGAAAGGGCATTTCTGCTGAGTTTTTGCCCTTTGTGTTCGATCGCTTCCGACAAGCAGACGCCTCGAAAACTAAGGCTGAGAGCGGTTTGGGACTGGGATTGGCGATCGTCGAGCACTTGGTGCAACTCCACGGGGGCACTGTGACTGCGGAAAGTCCCGGTAAAGACCAGGGTGCGACATTTACGGTGACACTGCCTTTCAAACAGCCTCGGAGTAAGAAGGGGCAGTTGAGATGAGTCGCCACCGGATATTTTAGTCCGTGATATCGCTATGCCCGTTGAGGACGGCTACTCGCTGATCCGCAAAGTGCGATCGTCCGCATCCGACAAAATCAAGCGCTTGCCGGCCGTGGCGCTGACAGTTTATGCTAGCGAAGAAGATCGCGATCGGGCGATCGCCGCTGGTTACAACTCACATCTTGCACCATTCTCGCTTAACAGGCAAGATGCCTGTTCCACAATAAAATTCACTCTTTGTGGAACAGGCATCTTGCCTGTTCCTAAACAAGTAATTGAGAATGGTGCAAGATGTGAGTTACAACGAACACTTAACAAAGCCGATCGAACCCGTTCTCTTCGCCACCGTTTTAGCCAAGTTAACAAATTTGCATTAGGGCGATCGGGTTCGATGAACGCACAAATAATATCATTTCCGGAGAGATTCGGATTTGTATGATGTTAAATTTTGTAGGGGCGGGTTCACCAATAATAATTGCCCATAATCTACAATCTCATAAACCCGCCCAACCCAACCAACAATCATCATGTACATTTTGGCGATGCGATGCAAATTTCAGGTTGACGTGGGTTATCGGTGGTGTGGGGGCGGGTTTATATAGATGGTTGGTAATTGTTAGATATTATTGGTGGAACCCGCCCCTACAAAATACGGTTTCGTTGGGGCGGGTTAACCAACAATAATCGCCCAAAACAAAAAATCTCAAAAACCCGCCCAACCCAACCAACTTTTTTGATAAAGGCTATAGTGCGGCTCGATGAACGCACAAATAACGTCTACATTTTGGCTGGTGAAACTATCGAAATAGAGATTTATTCTAACGGGCAATGGAGATACTCTGATGAACCGACCTAATTTTCAAACTATGAGCAGAAAGGAATTGCGAGCTTACGTACTTGCTCACCGAGAAGATAATGAGGCTTTCTATGCTTTTGTCGATCGGCTGCATGAATCTGTAGCCGTAACAGAGGCAGCAGTTGTTAAATGGTTGCACTTCCAGCACCCGAATCAAACTATTAATAAACTTCCCGAAAGCTACTCTAGCTGGGCTTTGACAGATTCAGAGGGAAATCAAACAGAAGTTAAAATTCAAAATATGGGCAGTTCTCTGCCAACCAATAAGCCATTTATAGAGCTTTTAATTAACGACATGATTGCCGAGAGACACAAAGAAATTAGAAAAGTTATCACAGTTTTTGTAAGTAAAAATGAATCAAATGCCAAACAGCTAGAAACAGAACTGACAGAAGCAAATTTTGACAGCAGGGCCCAATCTTCGCTGGTAGTTGGCTATATTGAACCCGGAGGAACATTTCAGAGCCTGTAGGGTACGCCAATTGCCGGGGGTAAAGGCAGACTATAGCAGTTAAAATACGATTATCAGCGCAATTGGTTCACACCCATGCCCCTTTATCCCCTCAACCGCCCAGCAGTCAAACTTTTCAGCAAGCTTCCCCTGCGAATGGTTCTGATTGTTCCCTTTGTTTTGCAAACAGTCAGCGCCGTCGGGCTAGTGAGCTTTCTTTCTTTCAAAAGTGGTCAGGAAGCAGTCGAGGATGTAGCGCATCAGTTAATTGAACAAGTAGGAGAACGTACCCGCGATCGCCTCACGGATAATAATGGGCCCTCGGCCATCAATACCTTTCTGGCTAGGCTGCAATTCTCGGCTTCAGGACAAACTTTTATTATGGATCGATCGGGCAATCTGATTGCCACATCCACACTAGAAACACCCTTGGTGACGCCAACAACAAAGCAACCGACGCCATTGCTAGCCACCAACAGCAAGGATGCCCGCACGCGAGATATTGCTCGACAACTCGCCAACAGATTTGGCAACTTCCGCACGCTGCAAACAACCCAGCGATTTACCTTGGCGAGCAAGGGCGATAGGCAGTTTGTCCGTGTCACTCCCTATCGAGATTTCCGTGGCTTGGATTGGTTGATTGTGGTGGTGGTGCCAGAGTCGGATTTCATGGCTCCGATTCAAGCAAATACGCGCAATACATTGTGGTTATTGACGGGTACACTGCCGCTGGCGATCGCGATCGGATTTTTGACTTCCCGTTGGGTAACAAAGCCAATTATGCGTTTGAATACGGCAGCCAAAAATGTTGCCAAAGGAAAATGGGAGCAACCTTTAGAAAATAAACGCTTGGATGAAGTCGGAGAACTCGCCAATTCCTTCAATTTTATGGCCGCGCAACTGCAACAGGCTTTTGCAGACCAAAAATCTTTAAATGAAGCTTTAGCGCAAAGAGAGAGCCAACTCAAGCAATTTATCGAAGCCATACCTGCAGGAGTATCTATCCACGATGCGTCGGGTAAAGTCGTGTACTTCAACGAAACTGCCAAGTATTGGCTCGGCGTAGAAACTATCCCCGATTCGACTTTAGAAGAAGCAGTAGAAGTTTATCAAATCTATCGCCAAAACCAGCCGTATCCAACTGAAGAACTTCCCGCATTCCGAGCACTGCGCGGCGCAACGGTATTCCTTGAAGATTTAGAACTTAATCGAGATGGGAAATTTATTCCTTTTGAGGTGCGCGCCACACCAATTTTCGACGAAGGCGGAAACATTATTTATGCCATCACTGCTTTTTCTAACATTCTACAGCGCAAACAAGCTGAAAAAATCTTAACTGACTACAATCGCACTTTAGAAGCCGAAGTGGTCGAACGTACCTGCGCCTTAGCTCGTGCCAACGAACTATTACAATCTGAAATTGCCGAGCGCAAATTGCTAGAACAAAAACTTTCCACTTCTACTGAGCAAGTTGTGAAAATATTTGAGTCGATTACAGATATTGTATTGATTTTTGATGTTCAAGAAGAAACTATCCAAATTATACCCACCAAGGGAATTTTTCAATACAACTATCAGACGAATCAGATCGACTCCCTCATGGAACAATTTTTTCAGGAGGAAAGCCAGGAGATTTATTTTGCTCGAGTTCGACAGGCATTGGCAACCCAACAAACTATTAGTTTTGATTACAGTCTGCCGATTAATAACCAAGAAGTTTGGTTTGCTGCTAAAATTTCGCCACTGTCGGATAGCTCTGCTGTTTGGGTAGCGCGCGACATTAGCGATCGCCAGTTGGCGGAATCCCGATTGCTGGAAGCCCAAAAAATTGCCCGTATTGGCAGTTGGGAATACGATATCGCCACAGCAACAACCACTTGGAGTGAAGAAGTCTATCGCATTTATGAGCTCGATCCGACTCAAAAACCGCTGCCAAACGAACAATTAATCGAGCGTTTTCATCCAGAAGATCGATCGCGCTATCTGACAATGGTGCGCGATCGAGCTATGTCGGGGCAAAGCTTTGAAATTGATCTGCGGCTAATCCGAAGAGATGGCTCGATCGGTTACATTGAAGTTCGAGGGAAACCGGTTTATGATGAAAAAGGGCAGTTGCTCCGTTTGTTGGGCACTGTTTTGGATATTAGCGATCGCAAACAAGCCGAGTCAGCTTTGCGAGAAAGCGCCCAGGGAGAACAAGCCATCGCCCGATCGATCGATCGCATCCGTCAATCCTTAGATATTGACACAATATTCAAAACCACAACCTCTGAACTGCGACAAACCCTAAAATGCGATCGTGTGGGTATCTATCGCTTTAATCCTGATTGGAGTGGGGAATTTGTTGCCGAGTCAATGGCTGCGGGCTGGATATCTCTGATGCAACAACCCGACGATTTTAATGTGCCAAACACTCTCGTCGAAGACTCTCGCTGTACCGTGAAAACTATGCAAGCCTCCGGTCAACCAGTGCTGGATACCTATCTACAAAGAAATCAAGGTGGTATGTATGCTAGAGGCGTTCCTTACCGCATAATTGAAGACATATACACCGCTGGGTTGAGTCCTTGTTACCTAGAACTGTTAGAGCAATTTCAAGCTAGAGCCTACGTTATTTTCCCCATATTTTGCGGCAATCAACTTTGGGGTTTGCTCGCCAGCTATCAAAATTCTGCACCCCGCACTTGGCGCGAAGCAGAAATCAATATTGGGCTGCAAATTAGCACTCAACTAGGAGTTGCCTTACAACAAGCTCAATTGCTCGAAGCCACTCAACAGCAAGCAGTACAGCTTCAACAAGCCGCCTGGGCCGCAGAAGCCGCCAACCTTGCCAAAAGCACTTTCCTGGCAAATATGAGCCACGAACTCCGCACCCCGCTAAACGCAATTCTGGGATTCTCCCAATTGATGCAGCGCTCTACCAACCTCACTCGCGAACAACAGGAAAATATCCGTATCATCAACCGCAGCGGAGAACACTTGCTAGCTCTGATCAATCAAATATTAGATTTAGCCAAAATAGAGGCGGGACGCATTACAATCAACCCAACAAAATTTCAATTAAGCAACCTGTTGAACGATCTAGCAGAGATGTTTCAGCTCCAGGCAAAGGAGCGACAATTGCAGTTAATATTTGACTGCTCTAGCGAAACTCCCGAATACGTGCAAACCGATCAAATGAAGTTGCGCCAAGTTTTAATTAATCTGCTTTCTAACGCCATTAAATTTACTAAACAAGGAGTAATTAGGTTAAGAGTAAGTGCATTTTTAGACAGTGAAAATCAGGATTTACCAATCAGTAATTACCAATTACATTTTGAAATAGAAGACACGGGTGCCGGCATAGCTGCTGATGAGTTAGATAAGCTTTTTCAAGCCTTTGTGCAAACCAAAACAGGAACAAAATCTCAGCAAGGAACAGGCTTGGGGCTGGCTATCAGCCAACAGTTTGTCAACCTGATGGGCGGCGTGATTACTGTACGCAGTGAAGTAGGACGCGGCACCACCTTCGCGTTTGATATCCCCGTCAGCGCCGTTGATGCCCCGGCGACTCAACCCGTACAGCCACCGCGTCGGGTGATAGCACTGCAACGCAACCAGCCGCGCTATCGTATTTTGATTGTGGACGATCGATCCGACAACCGCCAACTGCTGATCAAACTCCTGGCTGCCTTTAACTTTGAACTCCAAGAAGCCACCAACGGCATAGAAGCTATTGAAAAGTGGTCGAGTTTTGAGCCACACTTAATTTTTATGAATATGTGGATGCCCGTGATGGATGGACATGAAGCGACGAAACGCATTAAAGCCACCCTTAAAGGTCAAGCTACGGCAATTATTGCCGTGAGTGCCGATAACGCTGAGGAAGGGCAAACCGTTACTGTCTCAGATGATTGCGATGACTTGATCCACAAACCCTTTCGAGATACAGAAATTTTTGCCACCCTCCACAAACATCTGGGAGTGCGTTACATTTACGGTGAACCGGAGAGTGTTCCCGAGTCAACTCAAATCGAGGCTCCGACTCCAGAGACTCTTGCAGCTTTACCCGCAGATTGGCTGGCAGCTTTAGAGAAAGCCACAATTGAGTGCGATTTAGAGTTAATGCTGGTGCAAATTGAGCAAATTCGCGATCGCAATGACGCTTTAGCTAGCGCCCTAGCCACATTGGCTAACGAGTTTCAGTTCAATCAAATACTAGCTTTCATCCATCCCGAAACGAAAGAGAAATGATATTATACCCGGTTCGTAGTGAGTACGATCGTCCTCATAAAACCCGCTAAGCTAATCCGCATTTAAATTGCATAGTAAAATAAGTTTTTCCTCTTGTGGGGTGGGCATCCTGCCCGCCATCAACATACAAATTAAATGCACAACAGCTTAGGACGATCGTACTCACTACAAACCTATAAAGGTTATTTTAGCGAACGAGATATGAATTACGAACCAACTCCCGTCTTAAAAGGGAATATTTTAATTGTTGATGATATTCCGGCTAATTTGCAACTTTTAGCTCAAATACTCTCGCACCAAGGGTACAAAACACGCACCGCACCCGACGGCAAACTAGCGCTGCGGTCGATCGAGTTAACTCCTCCTGACTTAATTTTGCTCGACATCATGATGCCCGGTATGGACGGCTACCAAGTCTGCCAAGCATTGAAAGCTTCTCCCAGAACCAAGGACATTCCAATTATTTTTATCAGTGCTTTGAATGAAGTATTAGATAAAGTCAAAGCCTTTGAAGTTGGTGGTATAGATTATATCACAAAACCGTTTCACGAACAAGAAGTTTTGGCTCGCGTCTCAAATCAACTCGTGCAGCGCCAGTTATTCCAGCAAACACAATCCTACGCCCAGCAACTCGAACAAACCGTAACTGAACTAAAGAAAACTCAAGCTCAGTTAATACAGAAGGAAAAAATGGCTTCTTTAGGTCAGCTAGCGGCAGGAATTGCTCACGAAATCAACAATCCCGTCAGCTTTATCTACGGCAATATTGCTCTAGCGGCGGACTATGCACGAGATTTGCTTCGCCTCGTCGAATTGTACCGACATTACTACCCGCAGCCCGTTGCAGAAATTATCGGCCAATTGAACGAGATTCAACCCGAATTCATCGCAGAGGATTATCCAAAACTGCTGAATTCGATGACAGAGGGTGCTTCTCGGATTAGCGAAATAGTGATGTCTTTGCGGAAATTCTCCCGCCTTGGCGAACAAAAGTACAAGCCAGTGGATATTCATGAAAGCATAGACAATACTTTAGTTATTTTGCAGCACCGGCTGAAGGGAACAAACAAAGCTGGTGAGATAGAGGTGATTAAAGACTACAGCCAACTGCCCAGAGTCACCTGTTACGCCAGTGAATTAAATCAGGTGTTCATGAACCTGCTAAGTAATGCTATTGATGCCCTGGAAACTCAACCATCTCCCCGAAAAATTACCATCAGCACTTCAGTAAGTTGTGTGTCAGAATCGGCCCTGCACAATCAAGATTCAAAATTAGCCACTCACCATTATAAATCCGTTGTTATTCACATTGCCGATAACGGTTGTGGGATGAGTGAGGAAGTGCGCCACCAGATATTTGACCCATTTTTTACAACGAAGCCTGTAGGCCGTGGTATTGGATTAGGGTTGGCAATCAGTCACGATATTGTAGTGGAAAAACATCGAGGTCAAATCAGTTGTATTTCTGCTCCGGCTCGAGGAACCAAGTTAATTGTGCAGATTCCGATATCTGTAAAATTTTAATAAATTTCTACATTTTAAACTTTAACATACCCAGAGGATATAGCCTTTCTCACTAACATGAGGTGCTCATCGGGCATCGGGCATCGGGCATCGGGCATAGGACTCACCCCATACCTCACCACGCTTGAGAACCGCTATATATCACATAGATTGTACGCGAGCATCTGTAGGGAAACGGCATTACCGTTACCGGCACGGAAATTATGGACAGGGCAAGGGCTTTTGGTGTCCACTTAAGGTAAAACCGATATTCCGTCAGTCCGTCAGGGGTTGAAACCCCTGCCTCAAAGCGAAAGTCCTCTAAAAGAGGACTGAATAATTTATTAGTCCTCTTTTAGAGGACTTTTGCTATTAGACAGGGAATTCATTCCCTGGCGGAGTGCCGGGTAAGCGGGAGGACTGGCGGACTAAAAGCTTAAGCTGATTGTGGGGAATTGACCAGAGAGCATATTTACTTTAAATCCAACAATCCGCTCGTTTTGAGCTTGGGATTAAACCGGATTTCTTCAGTTACGCCGCGAGCTTTCAGCAGCGCGAAAATTTCATTTTCCACGCGCCGCGCGACATTTTTCAACAATTTATCTTTGGCAATTTCATCGGCGAAGATACCTTCATAATTTGCCGTTTCTTGGGCAGTCATTACAGTTTTGGTGTCGATGGGATCGTTCCACTTGGCAGCATCAGCACCGTTACCCTGGGGTTGGGAACCGTTTTCGGCAATCCAACTTGATCGGATGCTTTCTAGAATAGTGCGGCTGGGCTTGTCAATAGTTTGGACTTTCAGCCAGTAGCAATATTGGGTTTGGCGTACCAAATGCTGTTTGAGACTGAGGTAAATGTCGCGAGAATAGCCGACAAATTGCAGCACTTTATCGCTGTCAAAAATCGCGTAAACGCCGATTTTTCCCTGGAGAAAATCGGGCAATTTCCCCTCGGAGTCTATGTAGGGAATGAATTCTAAGCTAGCGAGAGATTGAATGTCTTCTGTCATCCGATTTTAGATTTTAGATTTTAGATTTTAGATTAAACCACAGATTAACCAGCCTTTACCTAACTCTTGAAAACTCGATAAATTGCACAGAGGCGGCTGGGTTTAAATATTTTGGCTTGGAACATGAAATTAGGCGGGACGTTGACGATCGCAAAATCGCTCGATTGATGATACTTTTCAAATTCCGCAGGCATTCCCTTCGGCGTCTCGCTGCTGTAAGGGACTGGCTGAAAAAGTAACTCGGCAAACTCAATGCGCGAGCATTGCAATTGTAGCGCTACTTGTTTGACAAAGCTTTCACCGGTTAATAAACCGAACAGTGCAGTTTTAGCATCGGGTTCGAGCACAAAACTGCTATCGTAGCTTTCAATAATCTTAAGACCCATTTTCTGTATACTCCTGACAGACGGCGGTGAACGCTTATTGGTTAAATGTTGAGCGATCGACTTAATCCTGAATTTTACCTGAGACTGAGCGTTTTAAACGCACAAGGTATCCGGCAGGAGGTCAATCGATTTTAGATTTTAGATTTTAGATTAAAGAATTGAAGCATTGACCCCACGGATCAAGTCGGGGGCTTGTATCCTGGATGCTTTCGGTCAATAAAAATACCACAATCAGGAAATTTTGACCACTAGCCCTGATTTATTTGCCGATCGCTTTTATCATGTCGGTATCGCCATCTATCCGACTACGATTAAAAGGCTATGCAGAAGATTGAAAAAGCATCATTCCCAGCTTCCAGAAGTACCCCGAACCAGCCGGACTGGCTAGAATTGGTAGAATACGCCTCTGTTGCTGGTTCAGCTATTGGCACAATTGCTGCAGGATTGTCGGGCCAAATTGTCTACGCTGCCGCCCCCTTAACCGCAGCACTCTCCATAAATCTCGCCAATCGCCAGCGTTTCGAGCAACAAATGCAACAAAAGGCAAATTCTGCGATCGCGGAGGTACAGGCCTCCGTAGAACCTCGCTCGCAGCAAGTTCAGATACTACCTGGAGAACCTGCGGAACTCTACACCGCTGTCTCCGACTTGCAGCAAAAACTCCTGGGCTTGGAATCCGGCGTCATCGCCGAGGTACAAGCTGCCGTAGCCTCCCTCGAACGCCAAGCCCAGGCGCTGCCTGCAGATTCTCAGGATTTCCACACGCAACTGTCAGATTTGCAGCAAAAACTCCGCATTTTGGAAAATAGCGCCCTCAGAGAGCATGATTGGGAAAATGTCAACGTCCGATTTTTATTGATGGGCGAACAGTTAACTGAAGTTAAAACTATTACGGCTCAGTTACAGGAGCGATCGAACGAAGTAGACTTGGATCAAATCCAAGGTTCTCTCAAGCAATTGCAGGACTTGCTCGATCGACCCACAATAGACACAGGGATGCTGCAAACCGAGATTCAGCATTTGCAGCAGCAAGTGTCCGAGTTGCAGAGGCAAAATCAAGAAATTGTCAAGCCTTATTTACAGCGTCTGACTCGCGCCGTGAAGAAACTGAGTCAGTAGTCAGTAGTCAGTAGTCAGTAGTCAGTAGTCAGTAGTCATTAGTTAGTAGTCAACTGTCAACTGTCAACTTCAACTGTCAACTGTCATTGTAGCCTTAACCTTGTTCCCAGGCTCTGCCTGGGAATACATACCCGGAGGCTCTGCCTCAATTACCAATTACCCGTTAATAAATTTTTGCCAAGCTTGCCAGAAAACATAAATCGATAACACTGCCAAGAGCGATCGAAAAGCTAAACTAACAATACGATCGGGCAATCTCGGCAAAAACCGCGTGCTCACCTGCGCGCCCAACAAACCGCCGCCGCCAAGAATTAACCCCACAACCCACAAAACATTCCCGCGCGCCGCGTGTCCCGCCGTCGCCGAAATTGCCGTGATGACGATGACGCCCAAGCTGGTTTGAATTGCGGTTTTAATGCTTTCTCCTAACAGCAAAATTTGCAGGGGAACCATAATTACGCCGCCACCTACGCCGAACAAACCCGCTAATAAACCCGCCGCACTGCCGGTAGCAATTTTAGCAAAAGTTGGATGGAATATAATATTTGAATTATTGGGTAATTCGTGATTGGTAATTGGTAATTGAGCATTTTCTTCTTGTCCCGCTTGTCCTCCCAGTTCCCCTTGTTCTACTTCCGCTTTCTTCTTAGCTGTCAGGCGCTTGCGAACTTCAATCAAATAAATATTCAGCCACAGCAACAGCCCAAAAGTAACTAGCACCAAGTAAGGCGGAAATATCGTCGCCAAATAAACACCGATTTGTGCTGTAATGACGGCGGGAAATCCGATGCCTGCGACTTGGCTCAAGCTGAGGTAGCCCATGCGCCAATTCTGGATGCTGCCAGAAATAGCTGTAATGACGATCGACAAACCGCTAGTAGCAACCGCTTCCACGGGAGCGTAATTGAGAGCCACCAACAAAGGCACGAGCACCGTACCGCCGCCGATACCCAAAAATCCAGCTAGAATTCCCGCAAAAATTCCCGCCGCACCCAACATCAATAATTCAGTGATAGTCATTAGTCATTAGTCAGTAGTCAGTAGTCAGTAGTCAGTAGTCAGTAGTCAGTAGTCATTAGTCATTAGTCATTAGTCAGTAGTCAGTAGTCAGTAGTCAACAGTCAACAGTTAACAGTCAACAGTCAACAATCAACAATCAACAATCAACAATCAAATTTTAAGAATCATTAGTTGTGCCGTCCGGCATAATTGCCCGCCTCAAATCTGCATCGCGGAAGTTAGTTCGATTGAGATTAGCATCAATCAAAACCGCTTCCACCAAAACCGCCCCGCTAAAATTAGACCAGCACAGCTTTGCCCGGTACAAATTAGCACCGCTCAAATTAGCTCTTGCCAGCGTTGACCAACTCACATTAGCAACTCTCAAATTAGCATTGCTCAGATTAGCGTCGGTGAGATTAGCTCCAACCATCGTTACTTGGCGCAAGTCTGCACCAGCCAAGTTTGCCCCGCTCACCATCGCCCCGCTGAGAATTGCCTGATTTAGGTTAGCTCTTTCTAAAAGCGACTCGCTGAGGATGGCATTTGTCAGGTTTACCGCTTTGAGAGTTGACCAACTCAAATTTGCCTTCATCAAATTAATGCGAATCATGCTAGCGTCCGTTAAGTTGGCCGCAAACAAATTCGCTTCGGTAAAGTTGGCTTCGGTCAAATTAGCTTCCGTCAAATTAGCCTTAGTCATGTTGACTTCTCTGGCCATTGAGCCGCGCAGGTTGGCTCCCATCAGGTTAGCCCCGCTGAGATTGGCACGGCTCAAATCGGTACCGATGAGATTTGCTTCGCTGAGGTTGGCTTCCGTCAAGTCCACCCCTGCCAATTTCACCTCGCGCAGGTTCGCTCCCGTCAGGTTAGCGCCTTTGAGGTTTGCGTCTTGGAAATTCGATCGGGTAAAGTTAGCCTCGCTGAGGTTTACCCCTTTTAAGTCGGCCCCGACGAGGTTAATTTCTCGAAAATTTCTTTCTCCGGCCGCATATTGCCTCAGAATTCGATCGGCCTCCATGTCATTCGCCTCGCAATTTTTTTTAAACGTTAGAGTGATGGGTGTTACCACATCATCCCAGATAACCACGGTATTCACTCTGCACGCTGTAGTATCTGTAGAATCTTTGCACTGTTTTCTTGGCAATGCGGTGCTATTCGCTCCTCAAGGGCCTGACAAAGATCAAAGCTTCTGAGAAAATCAACTAAAACAGCAGGAGTCCCGCACTCTACCTGTACAAGGAGTGAGTGGCGGGAGGAATGCGCGTGAGTGAAGAGATCCGCCCCCGAACAAAACCGACAATCTTTAGATATCCGAAAGTGAGGGGGCCGTCGATGAACAAACAAATATTGTTCTGCCACTCGCCCTCGTCGCTTTCACGAGATACAATAATATCAGAGTTCGTGAACACAATGCCCCAAGTAATCACCGCCAAGCTGAAACTAAACCTGACCGCCGAGCAAAAATGCTTGGTGTCTCAGACGGCTTTAGCTTACCGGGATGCCTTGAACTATACTTCACGAGTCGCTTTTGAAGCGGGTAAAACCAGTAATGGCGCTAAGCTGCAAAAAGCTGTCTACAACGAATTGCGAGTTCGATTTGGGCTAGGAGCACAAATGGCTTGCAATGTACCCAGACAAGTATCTGCTACCTATAAGACCCTTTGGTCTAAAGTAAAACAATCTAATGATGCTATTGCCAAAGGTTACACAAAGAGACGGTATAAAGGGCTGGACAAACCTCCTAAATACATTTCTCGAACTTGTACCCTAAACTACCAGCGGGACTACTCTTTTAAAACCGATCGGCAAGTGAGCATTATCACGCTGCAAGGTAGAATAGTAGTTCCGTATGCTGGCTACAATAAGCATCTAGATTTAATTGCCAATGGCGCTAAAATT
The DNA here is from genome assembly GCF_036702475.1 of Microcoleus sp. D2_18a_B4. Classification (NCBI taxonomy): domain Bacteria; kingdom Bacillati; phylum Cyanobacteriota; class Cyanophyceae; order Oscillatoriales; family Microcoleaceae; genus Microcoleus; species Microcoleus sp. D2_18a_B4. The sequence goes on along the minus strand of NZ_JAUBTL010000024.1, from coordinate 18,721 downwards.
GGAGCTGCTAAAATTGTCTACCAGCGCTCTTCTAAGGTCTACTACTTAATGGTAAGCCTTGAAGTAGAAGTACCTGAAATCGATCCACTAAAAATAACCAGAGTTTCTGGCGTCGATGTGGGTATGCGCTACTTAGCGGTAGAAACAGACTTACAAAACAAGTCTAAATTCTACTCAGGAAAAGAAGCTAGACACAAAGCTAACCGCTATCACAAAGCTAGACAGACTCTTCAGCGTCAAGGCACTCGTTCGGCAAAGCGAAGACTAATCGCGTTATCTGGAAGAGAAAGACGGTTTATCGCTGATGTGAATCACCAAATCAGCAAGGAAATTGCAAAACCTAACAGCCTGATAGGACTAGAGAACTTGACCGGAATACGAGATAGAACTAAATCTAAGTCCGGGAAAAAGGCTAGTAAGAAACAGCGTAGAGCTAATAGAAATAAGGCTAAATGGTCATTTGCAGAATTGCACGGTTATATCGACTACAAGGCTAATCTAAACGGCTCTCTGGCTACTAAAGTTCCCGCGCATTATACATCGAAAAGTTGTCCTAAATGTGGACATACCTCAGATGCTAATAGACCTAACAAAGGACTCTTGTTTCGCTGTGAATGTTGCGGTCATGTGTTACACGCTGATTTGGTTGGTGCGCGAAATATTACAATGAGAACGCTGCTAGTCCGGCAAGACTGGACTAGCACGGGGAGCTTGTCAGCATCCCCTAATGTGTCGAGCGTTGAAACCAAAGCTGAAATCCTATCTAGGTTCTCGGAATTGCGGTGGAGTTCAGATACAAGCCCACATCATAGCGGTACTCCGCTTGATGGTGGGTAGTTGACCAATAGGGTAAAACTCTCGGCGCTCGGCACTGAGTCAGTCGATTTTAGATTTTAGATTTTAGATTTGCTCTACAGATTCATCTGGGAGCCGGAACTTTGGTCTAAAATTATGGGCTCACCACGACGATTATCGGAAACTTGTATTCGTTTTTGGGCGAGCTGGCAGTTGACAACTGACAACTGTCAACTGTCAACTGTCAACTGTCAACTGTCAACAGAGAAAGGAAATTTTAAAATGCCTGACAATTTGAGAAGCCAAGCTGTGACTGGAGGCGTGCAGCGCGCGCCCAACCGAGCAATGCTGCGGGCAGTCGGTTTTGGTGACGGCGATTTCACTAAGCCGATTGTGGGGATTGCCAACGGGTACAGCACGATTACGCCCTGCAATATGGGATTGAACGAGCTCGCTTTGCGGGCTATTGCGGGTGCAAGGGAAGCCGGCGCCATGCCGCAGATGTTCGGTACGATTACTATCAGCGACGGGATCTCGATGGGAACTCAAGGGATGAAATATTCTCTGGTGTCGAGAGATGTGATTGCCGATTCGATAGAAACTGTTTGCAACGGCCAAAGTATGGACGGGGTGCTGGCAGTCGGCGGTTGCGATAAAAATATGCCGGGGGCGATGATTGCGATCGCCCGCATGAACATTCCTGCTATTTTTGTTTACGGCGGCACGATCAAACCCGGACACCACAACGGACAGGATTTAACCGTTGTCAGCGCTTTTGAAGCCGTCGGCCAATTCAGCGCGGGCAAAATTGACGAAACAGAACTCAATGCAGTCGAACAAAAAGCTTGTCCGGGTGCGGGTTCCTGTGGCGGAATGTTCACAGCAAATACGATGTCTAGCGCTTTTGAAGTGATGGGCATGAGTTTGCCTTATTCTTCGACAATGGCTGCTGAGGATGCCGAAAAAGCTGACAGCGCTGCCGAATCAGCAAAAGTGCTGGTGGAAGCTGTCCGCAAACAGTTGTTACCGAGCCAAATTTTGACACGAGCGGCCTTTGAAAATGCGATCGCGGTCATCATGGCAGTGGGCGGTTCAACCAACGCTGTGCTGCATTTATTAGCCATTTCCAATGCGATCGGCGTTGAGTTGTCCCTCGACGATTTTGAAACTATTCGAGCAAAAGTACCAGTGCTGTGCGACCTCAAGCCCAGCGGCAAATATGTAGCAACCGATTTGCACAAAGCCGGCGGCATTCCTCAAGTAATGAAAATGCTGCTAGAACAGGGTTTGCTGCACGGAGACGCGCTGACAATTACCGGTCAAACTGTTGCCGAAGTGTTAGCAGATATTCCAGCCGAACCCCGCACCGACCAAGATGTCATCCGCCCTTGGAACAACCCCCTTTACGCCCAAGGACATTTAGCCATTCTCAGAGGAAATCTGGCAACAGAAGGAGCCGTTGCTAAAATTACTGGCGTTAAAAAACCGCAAATTACCGGCCCAGCGCGCGTATTTGAATCTGAAGAAAATTGTTTGGATGCAATTTTAGCGGGCAAAATTCAAGCCGGAGATGTGATTATCATCCGCTACGAAGGGCCCAAAGGCGGGCCGGGAATGCGCGAAATGTTAGCACCAACTTCGGCAATTATTGGCGCTGGTTTAGGCGATTCTGTCGGGTTAATTACTGACGGTCGCTTCTCTGGCGGAACTTACGGCATGGTTGTCGGTCACGTTGCACCAGAAGCGCAAGTAGGAGGCACAATTGCTTTGGTAAAAGAGGGCGATTCAATTACAATTGATGCTCAAAATCGCTTGTTGCAGCTCAATGTTTCTGATGCAGAATTGGAGCAGCGGCGCGCTCTTTGGCAGCCTCCTAAACCTCGCTATACTAGGGGCGTTTTGGCTAAATATGCTAAGTTGGTTTCTTCTAGCAGTATCGGTGCTGTGACTGATTTGGGATTGGGTTAAAGTAGGAGTTTTTGTAGCCGCAGATGAAGCCAGACAAACGCAGATGAACGCAGATAAAATCCTATCTGCGTTCATCTGTGTCCATCCCCTGATATCTGCGGTTAAAAAATTCCCCAATTATATCAAATCCGTTAGCATCGGAATAGTAAATCCGAGTTCACTGTTCACTGTTCACTGTTCACTGTTCACGGCGTCAACAGTCAACAGTCAACCGTCAACCGTCAACATCATTCCGGTGTAACCGGAAATGATATTAACTGCGCTGATTCAAAAAGCGGCCTGCCATCGACATGGCGTCAGTAATATCTACATCACCGTCTCCATCTGAATCTAAAAACGTATTCAAAACGGGATTGCTGCCTTGGGCTGGGTTTTGGGCGTTGCCGCCGGTTTGTAGCAAATTCAGTATGAGCGGCACCAAAACAGGTATCATCGCCTGCACTGTGGCGTTATTCAAACCGGTTCTGTGGGCGATATCGTTCACTATCTGCGTCAGTTGGCCTGCGCCGAACAAACTCTGTACCGCTTGCGGATTGGGATTTGTGCCGCTAAATTGGTTGACAACTTGTTGAGCTTGTGCGTCTCCTGACTGCGATCGCACGTTTTGCAATGCCGATCGCACGTATCCGCCCAAAACCGACATTGCTAGCTGAGTCGTGCCTGTATTGACGCCCTGGTTGCTGCTCAACTGCTCTACCGCACCGAGAATGTTGCCCAACTGATTGGGGTTTGCTTGTTGGTTGGGATTGTCGATCGCGCTCAAAATTTGGTCAAATAGTCCCATAATTTTCGCTCCGTACAGTGATTGCTCAACTTAAAATTATAGCAACTCCTGTTTTTCAATATTATGGAAAATAGTTTTTATTTTGGTATTATCACTCAGGGGATGGGGTAGCCACAGCCACTCAGTAAGCAATCTCATACCATTTGAGATTTTAGATTTTAGATTTTAGATGGGGAATGAATTCTGACCTCAGATTGCGGAGCTTGCTTGCAGTTGCATTCTTTTTTGAAACAGGGATAAAAACGAATAATATCAAATCCGTTAGCATCGGAATAGTAAATTCGAGTTCACTGTTCACTGTTGACGGTTGACTGTTCACGGCGTCAACAGTCAACATCATTCCGGTGTAACCGGAAATGATATAATTTTTAAGTTTTTACAGTTCCTCTTTTTTTGGGATTGGTTGGCACGTTCTCGTTGCCTTGGGAATTATATTCACGAGCAACTGGAGGTTGTAAGAGCGTATTTTGCATTAAATCCTCATGCTTAATCGGCAGGGCGATCGAAAATTCCGTCCCCTTTCCCACCTCCGACCAAAAGTTAATTGTCCCCCCATGTTTTTTAACGATAATTTCGCGACCAATTGCCAATCCCAAACCAGTACCTACACCTCTCGGTTTAGTAGTAAAGAATGTTTCAAACATTTTTTCTTGGCTCTCTGGTGCGATTCCCGTACCGTTATCAGAAATTCGCACTACCACTGAGTCGTCGTCCAAGTATTCTGTAGCAATCACAATCCTCGGCGAAAAACTCGGTGCTTCCTGGAGTGACTCCGAAGCCGATCGTTTTTTCGCCTTCTCAGAGCTGGATTTCTCAATTTTTGCTTTCTCTTCCACAGCATCTAGTGCATTGTTGAGAAGATTCACAAATACCTGGTAAAGCAAACCCATATAGCCTTCCACAGTCGGAATATTGCCGTAATGTCGCACCACTTCAATGCCTTGTTTGATGCGGCTGTTGAGAATCAGCAAACTGCTGTCTATGCAGGCGTGCAAATCGACGGGATGAGGGGCTGCCTCATCGAGGCGAGAAAAATCTTTCAAACTTAAGATAATAGCTTTGGCTCTTTCAGCGCCTACTTGCATTGAGTCCAATATTTTGATCAAATCTTCTTTGAGAAAATCGATGTCTATTTCTTCGCCTTTCGCCAGCACAGCGGCAGGGGGGTTGGAAATTTCGGTTTCGTAAGTTTTGAGCAAATCTAAAATATCTTCAACATAATTTCTGGCAGGATCGATATTGGCATAGATAAAATTGATAGGGTTGTTAACTTCGTGAGCAACGCCGGCTAACATCCGCCCTAAAGTTGCCATTTTCTCATTTTGAAGTATCTTGCTTTGTTGTTCAGATTTCAATTCTTCTAGCAACTGATTTACTTTCTGAATCAGTTGATTCAGCGAAGCTGCTAATACTCCCACTTCATCGGTGCTGGTAACTGGTACTTGCAACTGAAAATTAGATTCTTCAGTCACTTGCTGAGCGATTTTAGTTACAGCGGCGAGGGGTTTGGCGATCGCCCGACTGGTGAAGCCCGCCAGCACTGCTGCAACGACGATCGACAGTCCCATGCTACCCAAAATTATTTGCACCCGCAGCGCCTGCGCTCGCAGCAGTTCCTTCCGCCCTGCATCTTCTTGCACTTGGGCGCGATCGATAATTGCTGCTATATCATTAACCGCCCTATCTAGTTGCAACCCAATTTTATCTCGCTCGAAATTCAACAGCAACTTACGTTTAATACTTTGTTGAGCGGGGTTGTTTGGCAACTTACTAATTTTTTTGTTTACTATTTCTAGGGGAGAAATATAATTTGCTAGTAGCGAATCGCCAGTTTTTCTAATTTTTTCTATCCCTTCAATTTGTTCTAAATTGTTACGCTTTTTAAATTCGGAAAACAACAGTTTTAAAGTGGAAATATTGTTTTGTAACTGTTGGTATTTACGGTCAAATTTTTGGGGATTATCTAGCCCGTAAATCAGCCATTCTTGGCTATTTTGCGTCCGCAGTAAAGCCACCTGCAACTTATTTAAAAGCTGACTTTCTCGCTCGATGTGTACTTGATTATTAGTTATTCGATAGTAATAAGTGCCCACCAACATCCCGACAGCCGTTCCCCCAATCGCAACACAAAGAGCCAGTGCGTACCCACGGCAGATTTTGTCGTGAATACTGAGGTTGCGGAAGGAACGGGCTATGTCAGCGAAATAATTGGGCTTTGGTGGCTGGGTGTCTTTGATGTTATGCTCGCAAGAGGTAGAGAGTTCTTGTGAAGGCTGATTTAGATGTTTGATCTGCATAGATGCTAACCTGTGAATAATTCACGCACTGACAATTCAGTCTAACTTAACTCGCGGCTGATTTGAGAGTACCGCATTGATATTTAATGTAATAATTTTTGTAAATTAGGACGCTCTTACCTTGCCTAAGAAACCCGGTTTCTCGTTTCTACTTTCGGAGATTCCAGGGGATCATCTCAATGAAAGCAGCAAAGCTCGAAATTGGAATTAGGAGTCAGGAGTCAGGAGCCAGGAGAAAAGAGTCAGAAGGAAGAAGAAAGAAGTGTTTTTGCAAATATGAGATGCTCCCGCTTCCAGGAGGCACTGGTGTCAAAAAACCGGGTTTCTGTTAATATAGCGCCCATATATTGAATTGCCTCAGTAGAAACATTCTCTGTATTCACTTATTTTTTTAACAGAGTTCGTTTTCTTCACGCCGACTTACTTAAACTCTATTTGATTTGTGACAGGGTTTGAGATAATCGCTTGTATTCCATTTATTTTAATCAGCTAGTTTTTCAACAATAATTATAAAAAAATATCGTTCGGGTAGTTCTGGTAGAATAAGGTTTAACCTAGCCTCTCTCAATCGTTATACTTGTCAAGTAATTCGCTTAGAAAATGCAAGAGTTTTTGTTCATTGCTTAATCCCACCACACGAGATATTGCTGGTAGTATTTTACGCTTAATATCAGAAAATCCCCATAGGAAAGTAATTAAACGCCTCACAAATTCTCACTTCGGGGAATAGTATTCTGTATGCTCAGTATAATTCACAGTAATCGTCAATTGTCAACAAATTTTATCGTTACGGCGTGTTCTCCGAGTGGGAGCATCTCATATTTGTAAAAACACTTATTATGGCTCCTTCCTTCTTCCTCCTTCCTTCTTCCTTCTTCTTCTTTCCTCCTGACTCCTGACTCCTGACTCCTAATTCCAATTTCGAGCTTTGCTGCTTTCATTGAGATGCTCCCCTCCGAGTTTTCACTTAGTCCACTAAAGGGTTTACGACACTTTCTCTTTTTATGATCTCAAGAAAGTGATGAAAGAGCGTTACCTGAGAGTTACAGAATTTCCCTAAGTCATTTCCGATAAAAGCGAACTGTAAGTAAATATAATATTTAAATAATGTCGTGCAGCTAAGTAACTCTTCTCCGTAGTAGGGCTCGCCCCACGCTACGCTATCAGCTCACGTGTTTAAGGCGAAGAGTTTAACAAAATAATCAGCAATAAAACCCTATAAACCCATGTTCAGTCGTACTACGGCTCTCACTCCAATAGAACTCAGGACTGCCATCATCCGGGAGCCCTTGGTGGTTTCGCCCGATACGACGGTGATGGATGCGATCGCCCAAATGAGCGGCGTGCGATCGCTCTGCAACACCGCTAGAACGGCGGATGGTCAACTCGAACACCTCCACATAGAGGCGCGATCGAGCTGCGTGTTGGTAGTGGAAAACGAGCAATTGGTCGGCTTACTGACCGAGCGAGACGTGGTGCGGCTGAGTGCCCAGCAGCGTTCCTTGGAGAATTTAGCGCTCCGGGAGGTGATGGCACACGGCGTCGTCACCCTCCGCGAGTCCGCCTTCACCGATTTATTTTTTGCGATTAATCTGCTCCAGCAGCACCACATTCGCCATTTGCCCATCCTGGACGAGCTCGATCGCCTAGTGGGCCTAGTGACTCACGAAAGTCTGCGCCAAATATCTCGACCGCTCGACCTGCTGCGGTTGCGTATGGTAGCAGAAGTGATGACCCGCGAAGTGATTTGTACTGCGCCAGATTCTTCCCTACTGGCGATCGCCCAACTTATGGCAGAGCATCGCGTCAGTTCCGTGATGATTGTACACCCAGGCGGAATCTCTACTGAACCGCTACAAATGCCAGTGGGGATTCTCACCGAGCGGGATATTGTGCAATTTCAGGCCTTGGGCTTGAATATGGAAACCTGTCGGGCTGAAGCGGTGATGAGTACACCGATTTTTAAGGTCAAGCCAGAAGAGTCGCTCTTGACTGTGCAGCAGATCATGGAGCAGCGATCGATCCGTCGGTTGGCGGTGACAGGGGAACAAGGGGAGTTACTGGGTATTGTCACCCAGACCAGTTTGCTGCAAGCCCTCAACCCGCTGGAGCTATACAAGCTGGTCCAGAAGTGGGAAGAGAAGGTGGTGCGCCTAGAGGCGGAAAAGGTGGTCCTGCTGGCAAATCGCAACCTTGAGCTCGAGCAACAGGTGGAAACTCGGACAGCCGCTCTCAACACCAAGGTAAAACGAGAGAAATTACTCGCAGACTTGGCCTCCCAAATTCGCTCGTCCCTAAGCCTGCAAACGATTTTGGATACGACTGTGCAGCAGGTGCGGCAAGTGCTGGGCTGCGCTCGCGTCAATATTTGGCGGTTTGAAGCCGATCGAGAAATCATTGTCGTGGCAGAATCCACCGACTCGTCCCTGTCTCTGTTGGGCGAACGGGTCAATGAGACCTGCTTTAACCAAGACAATCCTGAGATTTATCGTCAGGGATATGTTCGCGTCGTACCAGATATCTCCACAGCCAAAATATCAGACTGTCATCGGCAGATGCTGAGCCGCCTCCAGACAAAAGCCAAACTTTTGGTGCCGCTACTCTGTGGCGATGAGTTATGGGGCTTGCTCAATGCCAGCGAAAGCCAGCACGCCCGCGACTGGCAACCGGAAGAAGTCGAACTGGTACAAGCCTTATCAGTGCATCTGGCGATCGCCATTGGACAAGCCACGATCCACCAAAAATTGCAGAAGGAACTGGTAAAGCGACAGCGGATCGAAGCCACCCTGATCGAGAGCGAACAACGCTACGCCGCCCTTGCGGCAGCCGCTCCGGTGGGGATTTTTCGCACCGATGCGGAGGGACTATGCACCTATGTCAACGATCGCTACTTTCAGATCAGCGGACTCACACCAGGAGCCAATATCGGACAGGGATGGCAAGAAGGACTGCACCCCGACGATCGCGATTGGGTCATTGCCCAATGGGAGCAATTCATCCAAGGTAACGACTCTTTTGAACTCGAATATCGCTTTCAACGTCCCGACGGTGAAGTAACGTGGGTTTATGGGCAGTGCGTCGCCGAACTCGATGCCAATGGACATCGGAGCGGCTCTATAGGCACCATTACCGACATTAGCGATCGCAAACGAACAGAAGCCTTTTTGCAAGAGAGCGAAGAACGCTACGCCACCCTAGTGGAAGTCGCACCAGTGGGGATTTTCCGCACCGATCCAGTGGGCAACTGCATCTATGTTAACGATCGCTGGTGTCAGATCAGCGGACTCAGCCCAAAGGCCGCCATCGGGGAAGGATGGCGACAAGGGCTGCACCCCGAAGATCGCGACTCGATCGCGGTCGAATGGCAAAAATCTGTCCAAGAAAATCGCCATTTCCGGCTCGAATATCGCTTTCAACGTCTCGACGGTGCTGTGGCGTGGGTATATGGGCAGTCCGTTGCCGAACTGGATGCAGACGGGCAAGTAGTCGGCTATGTAGGCGCTATTACAGACATTAGCGATCGCAAACTTGCCGAAACCGCCCTGATCCAGAGCGAAGCCCAGAGCCGAGCCATATTAGCAGCAGTTCCAGACTTCATGTTTCGCATGGGTGCCGATGGTATTTATCGGGGGAGGGTGACAGCCAATCGTCAGCTCGACTTTCTCGGTACAGATTTCGATAGGCCTGGTGTGGCGATGGTGGATCTTATTTCAGGAGAAATTGCGACCCGACATCTATACCACCTAGAGCAAGCCTTAAGCACAGGAGAACTGCAAGTTTATGAACAGCAGGTGCACGTTGGCCCGCGCCTGCAATATGAAGAGGTCAGAGTTGTCAAGAGCGGCGAAGATGAAGCCTTGTTTATGATTCGAGACGTTACGGATCGCAAACAAGCCGAACAACAACTGTACCAACTAAACCAACAGCTAGAAGCAAAAGTCGAAGAACGCACCCAAGAGCTTTGGCAAGTCAACAGCCTGCAACGCGCCATCCTCGATGGTGCTGATTACTCCATCATCTCCACTGACCCAACAGGCATCATCCAGACCTTTAATGCTGGAGCCGAAAGGATGCTCGGTTACAGTGCAGCAGAAGTGGTCGGCAAAGGTACGCCCGAACTCATCCACGATGCAAATGAGGTTATTGACCGCGCACCATCACTCTCTGCCGAACTAGGGCAAAATATTCCCCCCGGCTTTGAGGTTTTTGTTGCCAAAGCACGCCAAGGTCTTCTCAGCGAAGAAGAGTGGAGCTATATCCGCAAAGATGGCTCTCGATTTCCTGTGTCGCTATCCATCAGCGCCCTCAAGGATGTCAATCAGCAAATTATCGGCTTTTTAGGCATCGCCAAAGATATTAGCGATCGCAAACGTGCAGAAGCAGAACTACAGAAAGTATCGGATCGCCTCGGTTTGGCGCTCAAATCAGGGGCGCTCGGCTGTTGGGACTTCGATCTTGTACAGAACACCGTCTTGTGGGATGAGCGGATGTACGAACTGTACGGTCTCACAAAACAATCTGATTCCCTTGTGGTTTACGACCTTTGGGCAAACCTGCTACATCCCGAAGACCGCACCGCCACCGAAACATTGCTCCAGCAAGCCGTCTTAGGAGAGGCAGAATTTGATACTGAGTTTCGAGTGTTGCATCCCGATGGCAGCCTCCACTTTATTAAAGCCTATGCTGTCGTCGTGCGAGATGCCCAAGGCAATCCCCAGAGCATGATTGGCCTCAACTTTGATATTAGCGATCGCAAACAAGCTGAACTCGAACGACAGCAGTTAATTCAAGAATTATCAGCCTTTAAGCAGGCCTTGGATCAGTCTGCCATTGTGGTCATCACCGATGCGATCGGGGTGATATCCTACGTCAACGATCGCTTCTGTGCGATCTCTGGCTACTCCCGCGATGAACTCATGGGCAAAACCCATCGCCTAGTCAACTCTGGCTATCATCCCCCTGCGTTTTTCCAAGACCTGTGGCAGACCATTGCTAGCGGTAATGTTTGGCGCGGTGAAATTTGCAACCAGGCAAAAAACGGTAGCCTGTACTGGGTTGCCAGCACCATTGTCCCCTTTTTGGACGAAGGCGGGCGACCTTTTCAGTATCTAGCCATTCGCTTCGACATTACCGATCGCAAGTTGGCCGAAGCAACGCTTCGGCAGGAAAATACTTTCCGTCAACAAATTGTAGAAAACATGACAGAAGGGCTGTGCGTTTTCTATGAAGTTGAGGAGTTTCCCTTTCTGTGCTTCACAGTCTGGAATCAGCAAATGCAAGCGATTACGGGTTACACCTTAGAAGAAATTAACCGTCTGGGGTGGTATCACAGCTTTTACCTGGATAATCAAGAATCTCAAAAACAGACGATTGCCGACCTGAAAAAGATGCGACAAAGGGGCAACTTAATCGCTCTGGAAAGGGAAATCCAGCGTCAAGATGGAAAGCGGCGCACTATCTCCATTTCCACCTCTATCCTATCGATGGATGATGAACATCTCTATGTGCTTGGCCTGATCCAAGACATTACTGAGCGTCAACAGACAGAGCGAGAAAATCGCCTGTTGAAAGAACGCCTCGAATTTCTTCTAGCATCCAGTCCCGCCATGATCTATAGCTGTAAGCCCTATGGCGACTATGACGCAACCTTCATGAGCAAAAATATCGAAGCCATTTTGGGCTACACACCAGAAGAATTTTTATCGGAATCTGGCTTCTGGGCTAACCATATTCACCCAGAAGATGCCCCTAGGGTTTTTGCACATATATCCGCTCTCTTTGAACACAACACTCATCAGCATGAATATCGATTTTTGCATCGCGCTGGTCACTACGTTTGGCTACGGGATGAGCTGCGTCTGCTGCGAGATGAAGAAGGCCAGCCAATTGAGATTATTGGCTATTTTGCAGATATTAGCGATATCAAACAAACCCAAGAAACCCTAAAAAGACAACTGGCGGCAATTGAGGCGGCGATCGACGGCATTGCGATTATGCAAGGAGAGACCTACCTCTATGTGAATCAAGCCCATCTAACACTGTTTGGCTACGAACATCCCCAAGAACTGCTGGGCAAAACCTGGAAACTTTTGTATTCCCAACACGAGTTAGAACGGTTTGAGCGGGAAGTCTTGCCGGTGCTGGGGCGCGAGCGCGCTTGGGAGGGAGAGGCGATCGCCACCCGCAAAGATGGCTCTACCTTTGCCGAAGGGCTATCCCTCACCCTCACAGAGGATGGATTATTGATTTGTGTATGCCGCGATATCAGCGATCGCAAACAGATCGAAGCCCAATTAGCAGAGAGTGAAGCTAAATTCCGGCGGCTGGTAGAAGGGGCTAATGATTTGATCTGGTCATGTGAACCCGATGGCATACTCACTTATGTGTCACCGCAATTCACGACCATGTTTGGCTGGGATGAGCGTGCATGGATTGGTGAGTCGTTTCTACATCTGGTGCATCCAGACGATCGCTCTTTGCTGGTTACATATTATCGGGAGAATCTCAAACGTGGTAAAAAGTCAAGTGATTATGAGTTCCGAGTTCGCCACCGAGATGGCAATTATGTCTGGGTGAGAAGCAGTCCCACACCCGTTATAAATGCTGAAGGGGAATTGATTAGCATCCAGGGAATTTTATCGGATATCAGCGATCGCAAACAAGCTGAACTCGCCCGGGAAAGCAGCGAAATGCGCTTCCGCCGGGTGTTTGAGTCCAGTGTGAGCGGCATGATGTTTGCCGATTTTCAGGGGAAGATTACCGATGCCAACGATCGCTTCTTACAGATGATTGGCTACACTAGGGAGGAACTAAATGCTGGGATGATTCATTGGGATGCCATGACCCCGCCCGAATATCTCCCCGCTGATGTTGTAGCGATGGAGCGCCTGATGCAGGATGGCGCGATCGAGTCCTTGGAAAAGGAATACTACCGTAAGGATGGCAGCCGGATTTCTGTCCTGATGGGAGCCGCACTTCTTCCAGGCTCAGAGGATCAAACTATTTGTGTATTAGTAGACATCACCGATCGCAAACAGGCCCAGAAGGCTTTGCAAGAATCTCAGCAGTTTCTGCAAACGGTACTCGATACCATCCCGCTTTCGGTGTTTTGGAAGAATCGAGAGTCGGTTTTTTTAGGATGCAATCAGCAGTTTGCCAAAACTCTAGGCTTGCCATCTACGACCGAAAGTATAGGTAAAAGAGATTTAGATATTTGCCAGAAAGAAGTCGAGGCGAACGAGTATTGTGCGATGGATCGGCGGTTAATCGAAACGGGTGAAGCTATATTAGGGATCGAAGAAACGCTAACCCTACCCAATGGTAAACCAATATTTCTCGAAACCCACAAGGCTCCCCTGCGAGACTGCTCAGGTAATATTATTGGTCTGGTAGGCACGTTTCAGGATATCACCCATCGCAAAGAAGCCGAACTGAGATTGCAACAACAAGCAAAACAGGAACGTTTGCTCGGAGCGATTACTAAACGGATGCGATCGTCTCTGAATCTGGACGAGATTCTCAATAGCACTGTTGAGGAAATCCATCAGCTCTTGCAATCAGACAGAACGCTGGTTTATCGGGTTTTTCCTGAAGGGACGGGGGCTGCCATTGCTGAATCAGTTTCGCCAAATACGTCTAAGCTCCTAGATATCCTCTTCCCTGAAGAGGTTTTCCCCGAAGAGAACTACGATCGCTATATCCAAGGAAGAGTTTATGCCCTCAGCGATAGCCAAGATGAAAACGAGTCAATCTTACCCTGCTTGGTTGAATTCCTCGCAGAAATCCAGGTCAGAGCCAAACTCGTAGTTCCAATTATTCAGAATCAAACCCTCTGGGGGTTGCTGATTGTTCATCAATGCGATCGTCCGCGCCAATGGCAAGAGTGGGAAATCAATTTACTTAAACAAATTGCTAACCAATTAGCGATCGCCATTCAGCAATCTTACCTCTACGAACAGGTACAATCAGAACTGGCTATCCGCAAGCAAACAGAAAAGGCGATCGCTTTACAACTGCAACGGCAGCGAACTTTGGGAGCGATCGCCCAGCAAATTCGCGAATCGTTGGATATTAAGGAAATTTTGGCGACTGTGACACAGCAAGTCAAAGAAATCTTGCAAGGCGATCGAATCATCGTAATCCGGCTATTTGGCAATGGCAGAAGTCAAATAGTTGAAGAATCTGTGTTGACCGAGTTTCCCGCGCTCAAAAACCTTCACTGGGACGACCAACTGTGGTCTCAAGAAATCCTCAACCACTATTCCCAGGGCAAGCCCCGTATCGTCCCGGATATAATGACCGATATGGGGACTAATTGCTTGGTGGAATATGCAAGCGTTGGTCAAGTCAAGTCCAAAATGGTTGCACCTATCCTGCAAGAAGTCCGAAGCAGCGAAAGCCATAGAGGGGTTGCCCCTGGCCCAACCAACAAGCTCTGGGGGGCTTTAGTCGTCCATGCTTGCCGAGAAAAACGAGTATGGCAAGAGTCTGAAGCGCAACTCCTGCAACAAATTGCTAACCAGTTGGCGATCGCGGTTCAACAAGCTAGCCTATTTGAGCAGTTGCAGGAAGAACTCACCGAACGGCAACAAGCCCAGCAGCAACTCACCGAGCGCAACGAACAACTGGCAGTCTCTAACCAAGAACTGGCCCGTGCTACCCGCCTCAAAGACGAATTCCTCGCCAACATGAGCCACGAACTCCGCACCCCCCTCAACGCCATTCTGGGCATGAGCGAGGGGCTACAAGAGCAAGTCTTTGGCATCGTCAATGAACAACAAATCAAAGCTTTACAAACCATCGATCGCAGTAGCTCTCACTTGCTAGAGTTAATCAACGACATTTTGGATGTCGCCAAAATTGAATCGGGTCAAATGGATCTCGATTGCACCCCAGTTTCCATCAATCATCTCTGTCAATCCAGTCTGGCATTTATCAAACAACAAGCCCTACAAAAACGCATCCAGCTAGAGATTAAAGTGCCACTCAATCTGCCCGACATATTGATTGATGAGCGGCGGATGCGCCAAGTATTGATCAACCTGCTCAATAACGCGGTAAAATTCACTCCTAACGGAGGACGCATCACCCTAGAAGTGAGCGCCGGGCCGCGCCGGGCAGACCCAGATTCTGCCGATTCCCCACCCCATTTTTGGGTCAAAGAGACTCTGCGAATTGCCGTCATCGATACAGGTATTGGTATTGCCCCAAAACATATTAACAAACTGTTTCAGCCCTTTATCCAAATCGATGGCGCCCTGAATCGTCAATATGCAGGCACTGGCTTGGGGCTTGCCTTGGTGAAACGCATTGTCGAACTCCACGGCGGGCAGGTGTTGCTCACCAGCACTGTGGGTGTAGGAAGTTGCTTCACGATCGAATTCGAGGGCAGGCACGGGGGCACTGCCCCTACTGGTGCGCCATCCTCTGTTGACCTGGAATCTCAGACCGAAGCCCGCATCGAACCCAGTCAGACCGAACAGCAGGAAGGCTCTCCCTTAATCTTGGTGGCGGAAGACAACGAAGCCAATATCAGTACGGTGTCGAGCTACCTGAGAGCTAAAGGCTATCGCATTCTCTTGGCTAAGAATGGAGTGGAGGCGATCGCCCTGGCCAAGTCGGAAAACCCCAATCTAATTTTGATGGACATTCAAATGCCTGGTATGGATGGCCTAGAAGCTATGCAGCAGATTCGCCTCGATCCTAGGTTAGTCGATGTGCCGATCGTTGCCTTAACTGCCTTAGCCATGACTGCCGATCGCGATCGTTGTCTTGCCGCCGGAGCCAATGATTACCTCACCAAACCCGTTAAGCTGAAGCAATTGGCAAGCACTATTCAACACCTTTTAACTTCCCTGGCAAGATAATTCATGAATGTACCATCTGTTTTGATCGTTGACGACGATCCCAATAATTTTGATGTGATTGAAACTCTCTTGAACGAGCAGGATTATCAATTGCATTACGCGGCCACCGGCCAAGAAGCGATCGCATCCCTCAACATATTTGATCCGGATCTTATTTTGCTGGATGTGATGATGCCAGGAATAGATGGCATCGAAGTTTGTCGGCAAATCAAAGCCATGCCAAAATGGCAAGCCGTTCCCATCATTATGGTGACAGCATTAAACTCAAAATCCGACCTTGCCCATTGTCTCACTGCCGGCGCTGACGATTTCATTAGTAAACCTGTAAATGCTATTGAACTACGTGCCAGAGTTCACTGTATGCTGCGAATTAAGCACCAGTATGACGACCTGCAAAGCTTACTCAAATTGCGGGAAGATATGGTTAAAATGGTAGTCCACGATTTACGCAATCCCCTGGCTGGTATCTTGCTTGGCTTGGAAATCCTAAAAAGCGTAGAGTATCCTAGAGAACAACAACAAAGGCAACTGGATATAATTTACTCGTCAGCACAAGCAATACAGCTATTAATTGATGATTTATTGCAAATTGCTTTACTAGAATCCGGTAAAAGTCGTCTCAATTACACAGAGGTTTATCTGTGCGATCTCGTAAAGTCTGCTCTATCAAATTTTGAAGCGATCGCTGCTCAAAAAAATCAGTCGCTGGTCGCTCAATTACCAGAAAAAAACAGTAAAAAAGTCTCGGTTGATGCCACCATGATACATCGAATGCTGGATAATCTCCTCTCGAATGCCATTAAGTTTTCCCCACCCAATAGTCAAATCATAGTGAATGTAGAATTCCTCACATCGGGCAAGGCAAAAATCCAGGTTATAGACTCTGGACCCGGTGTTTCTGATACATTGAGGCACAAAATTTTTGAGAAATACGAGATTGGAAATCTGATGTCGGATGTCTCTCAAATAGGGTTGGGTTTAGCTTTCTGCAAAATGGTCGTTGAGGCACATCGGGGCGAAATTTGTGTCAAAAACAACCAACCACAAGGTGCCATTTTTGAAATCACTTTGGCAGCATAGCTGACGAGGATCAGATGAAATTATAAAAATCTTACATTATTGAAAGGGTGGCAATTATGTCTCAATTTTCTATCTTAGTTGTTGATGATGAGCCGGATAACTTTGATGTGATTGAAACCCTGTTATCAGAGCAGGATTATCAATTGCATTATGCTGCCAGCGGGCAAGAAGCGATCGCATCCCTCGACATATTTGATCCCGATCTTATTTTGCTGGATGTGATGATGCCGGGAATAGACGGCATCGAGATTTGTCGGCAAATCAAAGCCATGTCAAAATGGCAAGCCGTTCCCATCATTATGGTGACAGCATTAAACTCAAAATCCGACCTTGCCTATTGTCTAACTGCCGGAGCCGACGACTTCATCAGTAAACCTGTAAATGCTATTGAACTGCGTGCTCGCGTGCATTCAATGCTCAGAATCAAGCAACAGTATGATAATATCCAGAACTTATACCACATCCAAGAAAATACCATCAGTGTCTTGGAAAGCACCCTCAATGAGCTGCGTGGCAACTTAGCTTCTACTCTATCCCACGAACTGAATACGCCCCTCAATGGCATCTTAGGCACGATCGGGTTGCTCAAGGACGATATCGAAAACATGGATATCGCCCAAATCCGTGAGATATTAGGCTGGGCGCATGACTCTGCCCGTCGCCTAGAAACATTAGCGAAAAAATTCCTGATTTATTTAGGATTAGAACTATCCGCAAGTCAACAGCATAAGATCGAATCTGGCCAAGCTCAATTTTCAGCTTCCGCCATTGAAGCCGAGTTGAAATACCAGGCTCTGAAGGTCAACCGTAGCAACGATCTGTTGTTAACGCTTGAGGAAGCGGAGATCGTTCTATCAGAGCGATATCTATCAACGCTGCTCTATGAATTAATTGATAATGCACTGAAATTCTCCTTACCAGAGACAACCATTAAAGTTAGTAGTCAAGTCCTAGGGGAGATGCTACATTTATCTGTACATGACTCGGGGCAGGGCATGACAGAGGAGCAAATTGCTAAAATTGGTGCCTTCATGCAGTTTGAGCGCAAGAAGTATGAGCAGCAGGGTACCGGTATCGGCTTAAAAATTGTCCAGAAAATTGTCGAACTGGCAGGAGGAGAGTTCTCAATTACCAGCATCTATAAAAAGGAAACAACGGTACATCTCACTCTGCCGATTGTCGGCAAATAGCAATCGATTCCGGTGCAACCGGAATCATTGTTGACTGTTGACTGTTGACGGTTGACTGTTGACGGTTGACTGTTGACGGTGAGTCAAAAAAATGAAAATTGCGCGAATTATTTGTTGGCATCGGGATTCGACTTTACGCCCGACGATGAAGGGCGGATTTGATATCATATCATGTCCGATTGATTAACCATAATATCCCGGTCGGGGCGGGTTTTTGAGATTGTCAATTCTTGGCAAGTATTGTTGGTGAACCCGCCCCTACGAAAATCGCGGTCGATCAACCGGATTTGATATCATTCCGGCGCAGCCGGAATTGATATGAGAAGGAATAAATTTGCTTTGCCTGGGAATGGCAACACATCAAAAAAGATGAACGAGCAGGACAAATATTTGACTCGGAATTAGAGCTTGCTTCTGCGGTAATTCATGGGGTGGAAGGTAAAGAAAAAACCGTACACAACCTTACACAACCTATTAAATTTAACTCGAATCACCCTACTTAATCTTTTGTTACATACGGGCGAATTTTCCCAGCGACTTACTTAGTTCTGGTGCAAGCTACAATTGCAGCAAGAGGGCGATCGCACTTTATCTGCACCCGCTACCACTAAAACCGTTCGTAAAAACCTACCCAAATCTGGACAGAAGTAGAAACTTCTACCCCGAGTAACGAACGTGCAGGTTAAGGCTTTCCGAAGCCTACGTTGGGAGGGTCATGACACCAGAAAATAAACGCCAGTT
>NZ_JAUBTL010000023.1:0-95634 GCF_036702475.1 Microcoleus sp. D2_18a_B4 | reverse complement strand
CGCTCAAAGTAAAAGTGAAGGGGGAGGGACTTGAAGCCTCCCATGCCTATAAATGACTATACTTTTACCAGCTATTAGAACAGCCGGTTTAAGATTTTTCACGTAAAATCCCCGAAAAAAACCGTGCAATAAATCTCAAATCTAAAATCTAAAATCGCTTAATATCAAATCCGTTAGCATCGGAATAGTAAATTCGAGTTCACGGTTGACTGTTGACAGTGAACAGTCAACAGTCAACAGTCAACAGCCAACATCATTCCGGTGTTACCGGAAATGATATAATTTCTCGTTCCCGGTTTCCACACTACCAAGCTTTTCTTATGACGACTGCAACAGTTTATCCCAACGCTCCTGATCTCGGCACCGACGACTACATAGCAGTCGGTGTAGCTACCTGCTTCATCAAAGAAGAAGGCGAAGTTTTTGAAGTGCAAGTAATCGAAGCTATTCCCTCAGCAGCTTTGGAAGCAATTGTCAAGGGAATTCCCACATCCTATTTAATGGTTTGCGGGACGACTTTGGGAGCAGTGCTCGACGGCGAAACACCCAAAATGTTGCCAGAATTCCCGACATCAGCTCAGTTTAGCGAAGAATTTGGCTTTCGGGCGATCGCCGCTGCCCGCACTTACAAAATCCGCCCTCAAGCTCAACTTCACATTCCCTTGGGAACAGTTCGCAACGACTTTACTTATTCCTTAGAACGCAAAAGGGTGCTCAACTCCGAGCGCATCATTCGCACTGAAGACAATGTGAAACAGCACGAACACACTCACAAGGTTCTTTAAACAAATCCCGCAACTGGGGCAATTTAGCAGTGCCTCAGCCAGCGGATGCACGGAAAATAGTTTTGATTGTTGAGATGTAAATTAAAGATTTAACAAGTTTTTCCTTCATTAATAATGAACGAAAAACTTTTAATATTTCGTTATTAAGCAATACTGCGGACTGTTTTTGATTACCAACCGTAGAATAACGGTTTCAATGCGATTGCGTACTCGAAATACCAACCGAAAATCAAGGGTTTCAGACTACGAACTAAAAACAGTCTGGACTATTGATTAAGACAAACACCAAACATCTCAACCTAAAATGTCTAGGGAGCACATCACCTAAATAACATAAATTATTAACGACTGTAAAAAATAATTAAGTAGTTGATGAAAGTTTTTAATTTGTCAAAAATGTGGTATAATCTGATTCCTGTTTAACAAAGTGATATCAAAGCGGGTAGCATCGGAATTAATATTACCCACCGCTAGGACACGGCACTGCCGTGTCCCTACAATTAATCTGGGTAGGGAAACGGCACTGCCGTGTCCTTTATATCATTTCGGTGCAACCGGAAACGATAGGAGCCGCTCGGCGGGAAAAAATTAAAAAATCCCCGCAATTATTGAATGCTAGTAGTTTAAGACGACTGGCAGGCGGGCGAGTAGAGCGTAGGTGAGCTAAGGATTTCAATCTCACAAATTGGTCAAACCATGCGAAGCTTTGCGAGAGTAAAGTGGTGGAAATTAACTAGACTATTGCCAGCGGGATTAAAGGGCGAATACCATCTTGGGTACCAAACTGCGCTCTTAATTTTGGGCGTAACAATTCTGGCAGCTAGCATTACGGGTTGTATCAGCTATCAAAGCGTTCGCCGCTTGATTATCACCAATTTAGAGCGAAATGCTTTGTTAGAAGTTAGGGAGCGCGCCAACAAGATCGATCGCTGGCTCGGCACTAGAAAGGCTGAGATCGAAATCCTCGCCCACACTCCTCCCGTTCGTTCGATGAATTGGTCAGTGGCACAGCCTTATTTAAAATCGGAAGTAAATCGACTGCAAGAATTCCAGCACTTGGCATTAATTGATCCCGACGGTTCTTATTTCACCACAAAAGTGGGCAGATCCTTGATTAATGTTAGCGACCGCCAACACTTCAAAAAGGCAATGGCTGGGGAAGTCTATGTTTCAGATCCTACCATTTCTCGCACGCTCAAAAAACCAAGAAGGATTGTTCCCATTTCGGCTCCAGTGTGGTCAAGTTCGGTAAATTCTCTTGATAAAACAACGGAAAAGCCGATCGGAGTAATGAACGGCGTCATTAGCATGGATCGAATTGCCGAAGTAGTAGGAAAGCTGGAATATGGGGCAGGAACTTACGCTTTTGTTCTCAATTCTCAAGGAGTGCCGATTGTCCATCCCGACGCTCAATTAATCGGAAATATCCACAAGCCGGCTCCGAGTCTTTTAGAGTCTGCAGATGCTAATTTGGCGAATGTAGCGCGGGAGATGGTTTATCAAAAAACGGGCATTGTGCTGACTCAAATCAACGACGCCAGAGTTTATGTTGCCTATCTTCCTTTAGAACAAGCTGAATGGTCGATCGCCCTTGTAATTCCCCGCGACAATCTCGAAAAAGAACTCCTTCCTTTCAAGATACTAGCAGTAGCCGCCGGCCTACTTGCCGCCGCAGCTATTTTCGCAACAATGGTGGCGCTCAAGCTGTTTGTCCTAAATGGCATTCGCAGTCGCACAGAAGCCCTTCTCCACCGCTTGACCGGCCGCATTCGCGCTTGCTTGGGCCTCGATCGCATCCTCCAAACTACAGTAGACGAACTCGGTACTTTACTGAAGCTCGATCGAGCAATTTTCGCATGGTACGACCCCCGACAAGATACTTTAGAATTTGGCTGGGAATATTGCCGGGAAGGTTTGCCGGGGCGCTTGGGAATCTTTGGTGTTCCAGGAGGGCCCTCTGGAGATTTAGCTGCACGGCTTCACCGCTGCGAAACGATACTGCTACATAAAACCGCCGCCCCTGATGCCACAGCGTCTGAGGAACACGCCCATATCGAACTCACAAATCGTCACTACGCAGCAGTACCCGTACTAACTCAGAATCATCGGCTTGGATATCTGTTCGCCTGTGCAAAGCGCCGGTTTGCGACTCCCGACGAGGTGGAAGTTTTGGAAGCAATTGCAGACTCGCTGGCGATCGCAATTTCCCAATCCCAACTCCACGGGCAAATTCAAGAAGAAATCCAACTTTTGGAAGAAGTATTAGCCAAACTCATAATCACCGAAGAGCATTTAGTACAAAGCGAAAAAATTACAATTGTGGGTCAACTAGCCGCCGAAGTTGCCCAGGAAATTAATAACCCCATTAACTTTATTTACGGCCGCCTGATTCACCTCAATGATTATATCAAAGATTTGCTTAGTATAATTCGCCTCTATCGAGAACAATATCCTGAGCCGGTGCCACGAATTGCCAAAAAAATAGAGCGTTGCGACCTAGATTTTATCAGCAAAGAGTTGCCACAAATCCTCAATTTTTTGAAAATAGGAGCCGATGGCATTCGCCAGATAGTCCTGGCTTTGAGGAAATTTTCACTTCCTGACGAAGCCAACAAAGAACACGCCAACGTTAATGAGAGCATCGACAATCTTTTGCTGTTGCTGGCTCACAGACTGGAGCAAAAAATATTAGTAGTCAAGGAGTACAACAACCTGCCACCAATTTTTTGTTATCCCGGTCAACTGAGCCAGGTATTCGCGAGTCTGATCATCCATGCTATAGATGCAGTTAAAAGTATTGAAAATTCCGCTCAAATTATTACAATCAAAACCGATATTGTCGAGGAATATAAAGGCAGATTTATTGTTGTAGCGATCGCCCACAATGGCTCAATTATTCCGCCGGAAATTCAACCCAGAATATTTGAGGAGTTTGGCCATACTAAATCCTTTAAAAATTTTACCGGGTTGGAGTTGTCGGTTTGCTATAAAATTATTGTAGAATTGCACGGCGGCCGCCTGACAGTTGAATCTCCGGTTCAACCTCAAATTAAATCTCAAACTGGGGGCGGTGCTGAGTTTATGGTAAAATTGCCGATCGTTTGATATCGCCTTTGGCCGCCAGAGAAACCCCTCGCAAATCTTGCTAGCAAGCTGCGCGAAAAGCTTAATTTCGGTTTGTACTGATACCAATTTTTTATGAGGTTGCATAGAATCTGATCCCCCCTAGCCCCCCTTAATAAGGGGGGGACAAGATTCCTCTCAAAGTCCCCCTTCTTAAGGGGGATTTAGGGGGATCGAGATATGTGCAACTTCACATTAAATTGGTATGAGGACTTTAGCCATAAAACAGAGGGCTGAAGTCCTCACTACAAACCTAACGATCATTTGTTAACCCAAATTGCTATGATAGGATTATGGAAATAATAAAGGTGCAACCACAGCAAACAACCAGCCTCCCATGACTAAGACTTCCGCAACAATTAATAAAATATTTCTGTTCATTTTCAAATTAAGCATTTTCACATTAAGAGCGATCGACCAAAGAGCGAATTTTCTTCCACCAAGCAGCCGGCGAATCCTCCGGGCGATACGCGGCATCAAACATCGACAAAATTAGGGGCAAACCCCCCACCTTCGCACTCATCAACAAGTGCATTGCCAGACAAAACACCAATACCACCCAACCAGAAGCGTGTAAATAATACCAAACCCGCGTCAATTCCCCAGCCGGCAGCCATTCTTCCTTAACCATACTGCCAGAAGCGATCGCCCAAGTCAGTGCCAGCAACATCAACGTATTCACAATCCGGTGCAAACTGTACCACCAAATCGGTTTTCCCAACTGCGTTAGTTTCCCAAAAGAATCCGGCTGCACCAAGCGTTTTTGACCTGCGTGGAAACTGTACAATGCAAAAGCCGGCATTATTCCTAACAGCAACATCTTGCCAAAAGTGCCGTGAATCCCGATAATATCTGCAATCTGGGGCACGGGGACTTTGCCAAACCGCCCATCGTAGGTGTTGTAAACCAGAAATGCGCTCAAAATTGCTAAAAGGGCGATCGCAGCGTTAGCCCCGTGCAGTAACCTGAGCAGCAGTGGCTGGTACAATCTAGATGGCGGCATCGTTAATTCTGCTAGTTGATAAATAATCTTTTACATAATACAGCTAAGCGCAAATTTTTTCAACCCTCGCCAATTGTGAAATAAATCTGAAAGAAAAATGAAAATATTATGATAAAAATGCAATAATATCAAAATTAAGTGTAAACTAAAACAGTCAAGAGGAACACTTTATTTATAACACCTAACACTTTACAAAAATGGATGCAGCCACTACCATCTTACTTTCCTTGGGACTAGCAGCAGATGCTTTTGCTGTCGCTGTTTCGAGCGGTTTAGCAATCAAACACATGAAGGTCAATAAAGCTTTAAAAATTGCCTTATTTTTCGGAGGTTTTCAAGCTTTAATGCCCGTAATAGGATGGTTAATCGGTCTTAGTTTTAGTTTTTTGATAACACCGATCGACCATTGGATAGCTTTTGGGCTTTTGAGTTTCATTGGCGGGAGAATGATTTACGAATCGCTGCAAGGCGAAGAATGCGAGAAAAAGTTCAATCCCTTAGATACGGGGACTTTGATAACGCTTTCGGTGGCGACGAGTATCGATGCCCTCGCAGTTGGTATCGGATTTGCTGTCCTGAAAGATTCTATTGCTCTTGCGGTGACTGCGATCGGATTTATTACTTTCTTTTTAGCCTTTGCAGGCGTGTTTATCGGACACAAGTGCGGCAACTTGTTTGCTAATAAAATTGAGATATTGGGCGGAGCAATTTTGATTTTTATTGGCAGCAGAATCTTGTTTATGCACTTGACAGAACTGCCATTAGTCATTAGTCATTAGTCATTAGTCAGCAGTCATTAGTCAGTAGTCATTGGTAATGGAATGGGTAATTGGGAAAAAGGTAATTGGCAAAAAGATAATTGGGAATTTTCCCAAATGACAACTGACAACTGCTTTCCTAACAACTGACAACTGACAACTGACAACTGACAACTGACAACTGACCAAAAAATGCTATAACAGCAATATTGCGTTAAAGGATAAAAATTTTGTGCTGAAACTTTACGGCCCAGGTCGCAGCAGGGCCTCAATTGTCAAGTGGTATCTAGAAGAAATAGGAATTCCTTACGAATTCGTCACCCTGGATATGCAAGCAGGGGCACACTTGCAGCCAGAGTATCTCGAAATTAACCCGATCGGCAAAGTACCGGCAATTGTTGAGGGAGATTTTAAACTTTGGGAATCCGGCGCAATTCTGCTATATTTAGCTCAAAAACATGGTAAAATGCCAGACACTTTGGAGCAGCAAGCTCAAATCGTGCAGTGGGTCACGTTTGCTAACGCCACCCTGGGGCCGGGAATATTTACAGAAGCAACTCGCGATCGCGAAACTCCCAAGTTGTTAAAACCGTTAAATGAAATCTTCGAGAAACAGCCATTTTTAATGGGTGATGAATTCGGCGTCGCCGACGCAGCAGTCGGGTCAATTTTAGCCTACATTCCGATGATGCTAAAACTAGACCTCAGTGCTTATCCGGCTGTTGTAGATTACATCAAGCGGATCTCAGAAAGACCGGCATTCAAAAGTGCGATCGGCGGTAGCTGAAGCAAGGCACTACACGGATTAATTATTCATCTCTCTCTTCTCTTCCTCTGCGGTCTCTGCGGTCTCTGCGGTTAAATCATTCCGAAACAACCGTAAACGAGATCAGCCCAAAAACTCAACACGTAAAAGCAGGAGCAATTCATAAATTGCCCCTGCTTTTAGCAAAATCAAACTTATCTGAATCCTACAGCCGCCTGCCAAACAAAAGCCAGCAGCAAGAAAAATACGGGAATGACCGGCAAAACATTAACCAAAGGCTCAAAAATCGAATAAGCTTCGGGCAGTTTTGCTAAGAGTAATGCAGCTTCCATGAATCAACCTACCTATCCAACACAATTTTAATAATTGTCGCATATCTTCACCCAAGGCAATCACGATTGATCGACTCTCGGTGCAAGCCAGTAGGCAAACTCTTCAGTAAATCGATCGGCAAAAATCGCCTCCCGCATCCTCCCAGTAAAGCGAATCAACTCCGTCACATTGTGAATCGCCAGCAAAGTATACCCCAGCACTTCGTTAGCCCGCGCCAAATGGGCCAAATAAGCCCGACTGAATTTTTGGCAGGTATAACAAGGACAAGACTCATCCAGCGGAGCAAAATCGTCCCGGAACCGAGCATTTTTCAAACTCCAGCGTTCCCCACCAACAAAAGCCGTCCCGTGGCGGGCCAGCCGAGTCGGAATCACGCAGTCAAACATATCTACGCCACTCGCCACCGCCAGCGCCATTTCCCGATAAGTCCCAATCCCCATCAAATAACGCGGTTTATTTGCCGGCAACAGAGGCGCAGTCACCTTCACAATCTCTGCGATCAAATCCCCCGATTCCCCCACACTAACCCCGCCGATGGCGTAGCCTGGTAAATCCAAATCTACCAACTGGTTCGCCGCGCGCGATCGCAAATCGGGGAAAACGCCCCCCTGCACGATTCCGAACAAAGCTTGATCCGGACGCGAGTGAGCTTGAATGCAGCGTTGCAGCCAGCGGTAAGTGCGATTTGTAGCAGCCTCCACCTCCTCCCGTGTAGCGGGGTAAGGGGGACACTCGTCAAAGGCCATAATCACATCGGCGCCCAACTGATTCTGAATTTCGATCGATCGTTCCGGTGTCAAATTAATCATGCGGCCATCGCGGGGAGAGCGAAAAGTCACCCCATTCTCAGAAATAGTCCGCATTTGGCTCAAGCTAAACACCTGAAAGCCGCCCGAATCCGTCAGCATCGGGCCTGGCCAAGCCATAAATTTGTGCAATCCGCCGGCGCCTGCGACAATTGCTTCCCCCGGCTGCAAGTGCAAGTGATAAGTATTTGCCAAAACCATTTGAGAACCAGCAGCCTCAAGATGTGCAGGTGTCAAAGTTTTGACATTAGCCAGCGTCCCCACCGGCATAAATTTAGGCGTTTCCACAACACCGTGGGGAGTTGTAAAAACCCCTGCACGCGCTTGGGTATGGCTGCAATTAGCCTGACATTTAAAAGAAAATTTCGCCTTGTCCTCAGTCATTAGTCCCCGATGCTCGTTAACCGCTACTCGGCCGTCCGTGTTATTTAATCTATTGTTGTTGACATCGCGACAAAAAAAACCATGACCCCGGCCAAAAACGGAGACAAGTTTCCGACAATCGTCGTGGAGGGCAAAAAATTTTAGACCTTAGTTCTACCTCCCAGATTCACGGCGCTGCGAGTAAATCTAAAATCTAAAATCTAAAATCTAAAATCGAGTGACTGACCATTAAAAGGGGGAATCATCATCATCCAATTGCAGATCCCAGTTGCCGGAGAGTACCTGATCGACAACCGCATCCAAAGCCGCAGCATTTAAATTCCGGGCGAATTGTTCTTGCAAAGGATTGGAGAGGGGAATTAACCGCAACAGCCGTCCGTCTTGAACCAAGTCAAAATAAGCACCATCTTCAGGGGACTGTTTCAGTTCCAGGTAATCAAAACTATACACGTTCAAATAAAGCGCATGGTTGGCAATCAGGGTAGAACGGTGGGGGTTGGCGAAGACTTCGAGTACATAACCTTCCCCTTCGCTATAAATCTGGCCATCTTGTATGTGAAGGTAGCGGACACGTCCTAAATCAAACAGCAATCTTTTGATATCGCGTTTGTTGACGACAATCCCTGTATCGATGATGCAAGGAGCAACTACCCTGTTATTCAATTGATCGTGACTCATGGAGTAAAAGCCTCTGTTGTAGTGTATGTTCCCGTCTTGAAAATCAGGGAGTTAGCTAGAATTTTTGGGAAGGGAAACGCGGATCTTGAGTTTAGTCTTTTTAGATAGGGAGCTTTGGGATCGCTGCCGACGGAGGTTTTCCGGGGAAAAGAGCGGGCGACAGGAGGAATGCTCGATCCAAAAAACTAGGGTGTTACAGTCCAATTCTGGCACACGCTAATCGATTGACAACTGCATACCAGATGAAAAATTTTCTATCTTATGGTGCATGATAAATGGGTTCGCTCTACGATCGACTTTTTCCGGAATCAAGGCGCTGCCATCGCAGCCGCAGTCGCTTTTTATACTTGTTTGCCGGTACCGCTGTCTTGGACTTTGGAGTTTCGGGGCATTGCCCGCTTGGCACCGGCGATCGGGCTTTTGATTGGGGGGATGGTGGGACTGGCGGATGTTGGGTTGCAGTTGTTGGGAATGCCTGCTCTGACTCGATCGGCCTTGGTGGTAGTCTTGGGCATCGCCGTGACTGGCGGGCTGCACCTAGACGGGGCAATGGACGCGGCGGACGGGCTGGCTGTACCCGACCCGGTACGCAGGCTGGAAGTCATGCGGGACAGCGTTACAGGGGCTTTTGGGGCGATGGCTGCGATCGCGATCGTGCTGCTGAAAACTGCCGCTCTCTCGGACTTGAATAACTATCGCTGGCTGGCTTTGATGGGTGTCGCGGGTTGGGGGAGGTGGGCCCAACTGGTGGCGATCGCCCGCTATCCCTATCTCCGGGCAGAGGGTAAGGGAGCTTTTCACAAGGAATCGATTTATTCTCCTTTTGATTTTATACCGGGAGTGCTGTTGCTGCTGAGTTTGAGCGTGGTGCAAGTTGTCTTGGAGGGCGATCGGTGGCTGTTGGCGGTGGGGATGGCTTTGGGGGGAAGTGCGATCGGAATTTTTGCCGGAGCCTGGTTTAACCACCGTTTGGGCGGCCACACGGGCGATACTTACGGTGCTGTAGTCGAGTGGACGGAGGCTTTGTTGCTGTGTCTTTTGGCGGCTTTGGAAGGGTGAAGATGCAATGCTTGCGCTTTTTGTTTGCGCTTTTTGTTCGAGAGTGCGATCGAACTTCTACCCAACAAAAACTTTACCGAAGTTCCCAGACTATGATCTCCCCTTTGCTGCCACCGACAATAGTTTGCCAATCCGGGCTGATGGCGACGCAATAAACCTCCTGTGAATGTCCTTCCAGGGTTCTTTTCAATTCCCCGGTGTGCAGATTCCAGACTTTGAGCGTTTTGTCCAAACTCCCACTCACAAAAGTTTGCCCATCCGGGCTGATGGCGACGCCATAAACCGAATCTGAATGTCCTTCGAGAGTTCTTATCAATTCCCCTGTGTGCAGATTCCAGACTTTGATAATTCTGTCCCCACTCCCACTAACCAGAATTTCCCCATCCGGGCTGATGGCGACGCCATAAACCGAGCCTAAATGTCCTGCAAGAGTTCTGCTTAATTGCCCGGTGTGCAGATTCCAAACTTTGATGGTTTTGTAACTCCCACTCACCAGAGTTTGCCCATCCGGGCTGATGGCTACGGAATTAACCCATTTTGGCTGCCCTGCAAGGGTTCTGCTCAATTCGCCAGTGTGCAGATTCCACACTTTGATGCTACAGTCCGCACTCCCACTAACAAGAATTTGCCCATCCGGGCTGATGGCTACGGAAAAAACCGATTCTGAATGTCCTAAAACTGTTCTGGTCAATTCGCCAGTGTGCAGATTCCACACTTTGATGCTACAGTCCGCACTCCCACTCACTAGAGTTTGCCCATCCGGGCTGATGGCTACACAATTAACCCGGTGTGAATGTTCTTTGAGAGTTCTTATCAATTCCCCGGTGTGCCGATTCCACACTTTGATGGTTTTGTCCCAACTCCCACTAACAAGAATTTGCCCATCCGGGCTGATGGCTACGGATTTAACTGAGTGTGAATGTCTTGGAAGGGTTCTGCTCAATTCCCCAGTGTAAAGATTCCAGACTTTGAGCGTTTTGTCCAAACTCCCACTCACAAAAGTTTGCCCATCTGCGCTGATGGCGACGGATTTAACCGATTCTGAATGTCCTTCGAGAGTTCTTATCAATTCCCCTGTGTACAGATTCCAGACTTTGATAATTCTGTCCCCACTCCCAGTAACAAGAATTTGCCCATCCGGGCTGATGGCGACGGAATTAAACGAGTGTGAATGTCCTCCAAGAGTTGTGATTAATTGCCCAGTTTGTAGATCCCAGACTTTGATGCTTTTGTCCCAACTCCCACTCACAAGAGTTTGCTCATTCGGGCTGATGGCGACGCAATAAACCAAGTTTGAATGTCCTCGAAGGGTCCTGCTCAATGCCCCAGTGTAGAGATTCCAGACTTTGATGGTTTTGTCGAAACTCCCACTCACAAGTATTTGCCCATCCGGGCTGATGGCGACCGAAAAAACCTTGCTTGAATGTCCTGCAAGGGTTCTACTCAATTCCCCGGTGTGCAGATTCCATACTTTGATGGTACAGTCCGCACTCCCACTCACCAGAGTTTGCCCATCCGGGTTGATGGCTACGGAAAAAACCGATTCTGAATGTCCTTCGAGAGTTCTTATCAATGCCCCGGTGTGTAGATTCCAGACTTTGATGGTTTTGTCCCTACTCCCACTGACAATAGTTTGCCCATCCGGGCTGATGGCGACGGATTTAACCGATTCTGAATGTCCTCTAAGAGTTGTGATCAATGCCCCGGTATGTAGATTCCAGATTTTGATGGTTTTGTCCCTACTCCCACTGACAATAGTTTGCCCATCCGGGCTGATGGCGACCGAAAAAACCGATTCTGAATACTCGCCAAAAGTATAGGAGCGCTCCAAAAGTCGCCAGGGGTTGTATTCTTCTAAAATCTGTTTAACTCTCGGTTCTCCCCTTTCCCGCAATAGCCGATATGCAGCCCTTTCTACCTGCTGTGATTCATCCTGCAAAGTCCGAATCACCAAGTCTAAACCCGCTTCTCCATACTTAAGCGCCTCGGAAACAGCAGCAATTCGTTGCTCGATAACTGCACTCACCAAGCGCCTCTTTACACCTTGGATACCTCCTAAAACAGCCGCGTTAGCTGGTGTTGAGGATTCACCACCAAGGACGGCATCGTATTCTCTAGGCTGATTAGGATTTTGTGTCATAGCACTTTTACCTACTTACACTCCAAATTTTTACTAAAGTTAACTATTTTTTTAAAGCTTTTAGCTATTGTTCAACCATTATTTTTAACCACTTTAACAAATCGGGGTAGGTCGACCTTTTTACACCCTTGTCTGTTTAGGATTGACTGTGTTTTGTTTCGGCGAAATTGTTTCTAAGTTAACACTAATTCTATAGTCAGCACCATTCTGCATCATGCAATAGTTAATAGTTTACTGACTTTATAGCTTTTGTTTCGCTCGCTTCAATACAGCCATTCATTATTATGTAGGCAAGGGCGCGATCGAGTCTTGCTTGGGTAAATTCTCCAACCAAGCTTCTAAATGTGCGTGAGCCTTCATTCTAGAGAACGAGGACTAACATCTTCAGCCTTCGATGGCTTTAAAACTCGCAGCATCGTCTGTACAGCATCAAACGCATCATAGGGCGACCAAGCCTCACACACCACAACACCCCAGATGCGTTCGCATCCAGTTCTCCACTCTGGAGACATCCTATGAGTATTTGCAACGTCACTTACTCCACAGAAAGACCGCGCCATTCAGCAGACTATAAAAGAGACTGCTCCAATTCAGGTGATAGATTCAGCGCCAAATTTATAAACCGCTCCTGTTTGTTTGTAATTCCTGCGTTAGCTTATATAAAGCTAACCTCAATGTTTCAGAAAGCTATGAAATATTTGATTGCTGCGATCGTCCTCGGAATGTTAATTTGGGCTGGGTTCGAGATTGTCCAAACAATCCGCAATTGGAAAACGAATCCCGAAGAAACCACCAGCAAAATTCAAGCTGATATGGTCAAAGAAACATATCGCGGTCAATTTGGTGCCGATGCGCTGGAGGGAGGGAGTCAGGCTGTCGGAAACGCACTCCATGCCGGCCAATGCGCCGCCGAAGCTGCAGCTTGCGAATCTGCTCCAAGTGCGATCGGTCATGTGGTAGAAGGCTTGTTGCACGTGCTACACCATTAATATCGTGTCTGCTAGCGTAAATTGTGCAAGTGTTTTTGATGCTGTAGGGGCTGGTTTTACCAATAATCTTTGACGCACACAAACAATCTCATAAACCCGCCCCGCTAGCGTAAGTTGTGCAAGTGTTTTTGATGCTGTAGGGGCTGGTTTTACCAATAATCTTTGACGCACACAAACAATCTCATAAACCCGCCCCCCACAACTAATAACCTATATCAACCTTGACTTTTATCGAAGGAAAAAAATGTACATTGACGTTTACCGTTGAGAGAGAGGGGGCGGGTTTATGGGATGATTAGTTTTTGGCGTAGATGGTTGGTAAAACCAGCCCCTACCATCGCGCCACTTATACAAAAACCCACAAAGTAAACATGATATAAAAACACAAAATGAATGGAAATTGCAACTGCAAATTTTCCATTCATTCTCAATTTTTACGCTTTCGGCTCAACCCAAACAGTCATCCCTTCAACCCTCAAACCTTTGCCGCGAGTGCCACAGTATTGACCGTTAGCAGTAACAGGAGTATCGCCCACATTCTGAATGTGAGCAGTATAAAATACGTCATACTTATCAGCTTGCGGCCCCGTCAGCCGCGCGGCAATTCCCTCAATGCGCTTCGCTTTGCCCCGGAATCCAGCTAACTCCCCTTCCGAGATCCAAGCAGTGTCGCCAACTCCTTCAACGTGAGCCATGTACTGCAAATTTAAACCGGCAACGGGAGGCTCTATTTTAATTTGAAATCCTTCCACGCGGCGGCCTTGAGCTTTAGTACCCGCGTATTCTCGATCGCTAAAAGTTCGATCGCCAATTCCTTGAATGTGCGCCAACACTTTTAAACCCACAGGCGCCACTGTTTGGGAACTAGCAGACGGCGCGATCCAAACTTTGATACCCTCGATCCTCAAAGCTTTACCGCGAGTACCGCAATATTCGCCATTGGAGGACACCTCGGTGTCGCCGATATTCTGAATGTGAGCGGTATAAAATACGTCGTACTTATCAGCTTGCGGCCCGCTCAATCGCACTGCAAATCCTTCAATTCGTTTCGCTTGACCCCGAAAACCGGCTAATTCTCCCTGACTGAGCCAAGGAGTGTCGCCCACACCTTCGACGTGAGCCATGTACTCGACATTTAAGCCGGGAATTGGGGGATCGATATTAATAGCAAATCCTTCGACACGCCGCCCTTGAGCTTTTGTACCCGCGTATTCTTGAGAACCGAAAGTTCGATCGCCAATTCCCTGAATGTGCACCAAAACTTTGATTCCCAAACCGCCCTCTACTGCCACCGCTGGTTGAATGTCCCTAGGTGCCCCAAAAACAATGTTCCCGGAACCGGTTGTCTGAAGAGACTTAGGTACTTCCACACTGGGAACAATAATCACCTCGTGCATGGGGGCAGAAGGTGCGGGGGATTCCAAAATCTGGATCTGTGGCGCAACTGTAACTTGTTTCGGTGCCACATTTCCTGACGGGATGACAATCACTTCTGGCAAAGGTTCGGCGCTGATTTTTTGTTCTGGCGCTGGTTTAAATGCGGGTTCGACTTTTGCAGGTGCTGCTTTTACCATCTCAGCAATGGTTAATTTGCCTCTGGAAATGGCTACGGCTATTTGTTTGCCAAAAGCGGCGCTGACTGTTTCTTCGAGGATTACCCACTGTTCGTCGTCTAATTTGTCTTGCTGTTCCACCAGGGCGAGCACTGCTGAAACTGGGTGTTTGCCGCTGACTAAGGATTCTGCGTCGGAATGCAGTTGAGTTGGGGTTGATTCGGAAATGGCGCGCTGCAGTTCGCGGGCTCTGGCATGAACTGATTGTAAGGGCGCGAAGTCGCTTTGTTCGCGGTGGGCGATCGCCAATACTCGATCGATCACTTTCAATGCTGCATCGCGAATTTCTGCTTTACCTTCAGAAGCTGCGGCAGTCTCGACTAAGTTTTGAATCTCTTTGAGGGAAGCAATTTCCCCCGGTGCGATACCGGATTTGTTGAGTTCAAGAGCTTGTTTTTGGACTGCAGCAAAGTTGCGGCTGTAGGCGGCTACTTCTTGCAGCAAGCTGTCAGAGGGAGGAAGGCCGGACTCTTGCAGTTGTTTTGCTGCTTGGGATAGGCGATCAGCCAAATTAGCATAAGTTTCAGATAGTCGGGCTATTTGTTGTAGCAAATCTTTATGTGGTGCTTCCATATGTCTTGCAGTAAATATTTAACTTGCTGATTATAGACGTTGAGCGTCTTCTGAAGGTAGAAGGCAGTAGTCATCAGTCATTAATCATTAATCATTAGTCAGATGTTGAAGGAAGATTTCCCCACTCTGTCGCGATCGGGCTCTCCCACTCCTCCACTGTCCTACTCCCCCACTCTCCCCCTCTCCCCCTCCCCCCCTCTCCCCCTCTCCCCCTCCCCCACTCCTCCTCTGGCATCCCCCGTGTGATCGCCGTCACAACCGTGCAAAGAATTAGTCACACTCTGCGACTCCGGCTGTCACGAGTGGCCCGTAACAATGTCACACCGATCGAGCAATAGCCGTCACTGCTGATTCTGTGAAAACATTCGATACTTAGGCTTGAACCAATAAAATCCCGAAGTGTTATGGTACTAATTCGCGACCTCGCCCAGCAAGCTCTGGCTCTAGGCTATCTAACCCTTGAAGCCGAAAATCAACTGCGGCGGATGTTAACTACCACCAAATATGACTTGGAAGACTTAAATGCTTTTATGGCTTTGCAACTAGCAGCTATGTCCGGAGGAGTGAAACAAGAGTCTCGCGAGCTGAAAAAGTTTGAAATCTTTGGCGAGACGGCTTCCGAAACTTCCTTTTAGTAATTAGTTGGCTTTTGATTAGTTGAAATTTAGTAAGGGACATTTCTACAGTGCAGGTTCGTGAAGTTGTAAAACAAGCTATTGCCGCTGGCTATCTGAGTTTGGAAGCAGAAAATGAAATGCAGAAGATTTTTTCTTCAGCCAAGTGTGATTTGGAAGATTTGAATGCTTTTATGAGCTTGCAGTTAGCTGCAATGGCTGGTCGGGTGAGGCAAGAGTCTTTGGAATTGATAAAAATGCCAGTTTTTCCAGATAGGAATTAATTTTTTTTCAGTTATCTGGTCAGGTAGATATTAATTCTTATACTCACTAAAGGCTGGTTATGTATAGTTATTTTGCTGATTTATATACTCATTAGTTTAAAAAATATTGGTATTTTGGTTCCATGGGTGTTGAGCAAGTTAAATAAAATTGAAATAAATATTAAAATGAATATGTCAGTGGATAGTGAGGACTTCACTCGTCAAAGGTCAGGCTTGGATGACCCGACCTGTCAAGGCGTAGTCACAGTGTTTGCTTCGTAAAAGTTGAGCATTATTATTGAAAAGTTATGTAAGCTGTTGCACATTTAAACTGTGAACTAAAATTTGATAAAGTTCTTGTGGGGTGGGCCAGAAAGCCCGCACAAAAAACACGATTTAGATGCACAACAGCTTATTGTTAATACTCTATCAAATGGGGAAGATTTATCGATCGCCCCAAGCAGAGATTTCAAGCGTTTGAGCCACTTTGTAGGCGTTGCATAATTGCGGGATAATTTTGATTGTTTTTTTGTGGAATGGGATCTCGTAGCCCGAAGGCGTGTATTTTCACCGCAGGCGGAACACCCCACAATATATTTTAGTGTCAAGTTAAGCTTTTAGTCGGGAGCATCTCATATTTGCACAAACACTTCTTTCTTCTTCCTTCTGACTCTTTTCTCCTGGCTCCTGACTCCTGACTCCTAATTCCAATTTCGAGCTTTGCTGCTTTCATTTAGATGCTCCCTTTTAGTCCGCCAGTCCTCCCGCTCACCCGGAATTCCGCCAGGGAATGAATTCCCTGTCTCATAGCGAAAGTCCTCCTCAGAAACTCAATCTAACTGCAGAGGTTTAGCAACGAGCTCAAACCCAAGAGATTGAGCAGTTTTCTCCAGCTTGGAGACGATCCGTTGTCGGTATTTCTGTTCGTAATAATCGCCACCCGCATCGACATAAGCAGTTTTTGTACTCCAGAGGTGGTAAAAGATGCGGGCTAGCTTGTGGGCAGCGGCGGTATTAGCGCTAACGGCACCCAATCTCGATCGCAAGCGACGATAAAAAGCCCCCAAAGCTGATTGAGAGCGAGATAAGGACTGAGCAGCTAAACGGAAGGCATTGGCAGCCCGATTAACTACTCGACGGGTGTGAGAACTTTTGACCTTACCACCAGTAATCTTTGTAGAAGGACACAACCCTAACCAGGAACAAAAGTGTTTAACGGTGGGGAAACGAGTAGCATCTAATCCGACTTCGGATAACAGGGTTTGTACTGTGAGGGCGTCAAAACCAGGAATTTGGGTAAAATCTACCCCACTAATTCGATATAAATGGTTGCGTAAATTAAAAGTGGGTTCATGACCTCTGGGCTTTCTTTTACCGCGTTTGGGAGGAGTTGGTGGGGGATTGTTTTCTTCGGAAGCAAAGCTGGCTAAATATCGATCGATCTCGACATCGCAGTTAGCAATGTGTCCTTGATAGATATCATAGAGTTGTAACTCTTGTTTTAACACAAATATATGCTCGGCTCGATAGTCTCCTGTCAAGGCTTTAGCAATATCGGCGGTACTACTTTTAATCCGAGAATTTTTCAAGCCAGCTAAGACTTGAGGGTTCCTTTCTCCAGCTACAATGGCGCGGATAATTGCCATCCCTGTGACTCCTGTGATGTCACTGATGACTTTATTTAGTTGCAGATTCATTTGAGTTAATGCTTTCTGCATCCGCAGTAGGTGGGTGCTACCGCTTTTGATTAAGTTATCGCGGTGGCGAATGTAACTGCGAAGAACGCAAATTTGATCGTCAGGGCTTTCATGAACCGGACAATAAACCGTAGGTATGTAGCTGTTGCAACCACTGACAATCTAAAACATCGCTTTTTCTACCTGGTACGGTTTTGACGTGATGGGCATTCACCAGTTTGACTTCGATACCCCTTTCTTCGAGAATTTGAAAAGCTGGTATCCAATAAACTCCTGTAGATTCCATCGCTACGCTGTCTACTCGACATTCTAATAACCAAGATGCCATCTCGATTAAGTCGGGGGTAAAACAACTAAATTTACGTACATTCTGTGGCGTTCGATCGGGTGGAACGCAAACCCAATGTTCAGCAGAACCAATATCTATGCCTGCGGCATTTGGGTTAATCTGTGTGAAATTCGACATTTCACCCGCAACAGGTTTGTTTGTCTTGCATCGGATCATTAGATGACTCCTTTTCGCGATCGAATTAGAAGGTGTCCCGAGCGGTGGGCGGATGTGATGTTATATTCTCCTCAACGGGATAGGGTAAAATTGCCCTTCACCAATGTCATAATCATCATGCCCACGACCATGCTCGCTCATCAGGCTCACGCATCGCACCATTGACTTGTCGGTCTGACTCTCGGGACACAGGGATAATATACCCGATCGCTGGCAACTTTTGGGCGAGCGAAACTGTTTCTTTTATTCATAACGGGCGTGCGAGCCCGTGGGATGCTCTCAAAGAGGACTGAAGAGCTCATTAGTCCTCATAGCGAGGACTTTGGCTTTGAGACTCTTGTTTCAACCCCTGCCGGAATGAGGGTTTAACGTGTTTGTTGACACCAATGCCCACAATAATCATCCTCAAATTGTGTAACGCCCCTTTTTCACCATTTGGACAGGTATAGCTGGGATGAGGGCAAACAATTTCTCAGCAGTGATTAACTGGACTTGGTATGAAACAGCTAATATTATTTACTCTCCATCCATCGCAATAAAATTCGTCTGTAGTGAGGACTTGAACCCTCATAAAACTTGCTCTTACTTCCGTCGTCACTACAAACGTTATAACGGTTATTATACCCTGTTTTACAGCGTATTATAAGTTTATAAAGTACACCCCAGAAACCGGGTTTCTTTACAGTTATCGCATCATTACTGATTCTGTTGCTCGAACCCCGCTTGATCGCGATCTACATTTACATCTACATGGAATATGCTGTATATAATAACTGAGACTATTTCCTACGAGTTCGACGCTCTAACTCTTTAATTACTCTCAGAACAAACAGGGACATTAAAGCGCCAATTAATGCCAGTTGCCACAACCCGCATCCGGCAGCAGTTCCTAAAGCTGCTGACACCCAAATAGCGGCGGCAGATGTGAGCCCGTGAACTTCAACTTTGCCTCTTTCCTGGTGATTTTGCCGCAGGATTTCTCCGCCTCCCAAAAACCCAATTCCCGCAGCAATGCCTTGAATTACGCGCGCTACAGCATCTCCTCCGTTTTCATTTTTCCCCATTGCCAGCGGCATTAAAACAAACAGCGCACAACCCATACTAACTAGCATATGAGTTCTCAATCCCGCTGGTTTGTTTCTGAGTTGGCGCTCCCATCCAATAATTCCGCCAACAAACATGGCTAGGCACAACCTTAACAGTATGCCTAGCCAATTATCGGGAGACCACAAGTTAGCGATCGACAATGTTTTACTGCAAATAATTAATCCGAATAGCCCAATATTAGCGGAGCACGATGTCCGATCGCAATCTCACTGCCAAATCTTGTTCCGGGCGAATCACGAGCACGTCAACGCTGCGCCGCCCCAACAATACTCCAGCTATAGCGCCAATCCCAGCGCCTCCCAATACTTCTTCAGTCGCGATCGCTTTGTCGCCGGTAATGCCTGCTAGTGCTGCTGCTGCTGCTGCACCCAATGCTGCACCTTGCGCTAGTGAACCTGTGCCAGCACCTTTTTGAGCTCTTTGGGTTCTGGTAATAATTCCTGAATTTCCGTCAATCCGATAGCGTTGGGGGCGGCTGATAATTAACTCTCTGGCAATAAATTGAGTACCCATTTGATTGCCTCTCGTGACAGGTTGCAGTACCCCGACTATCTCGCTGCCTCTGGGGATTAATACTCTGCCTTGAGGTGTGCGGATGTCTTGCGCTACTGTTAAAGTTAAAGGTGCAGTTTCTTCGCGAGTGACAACTATTTTGTCTTTTTCATAGCTAACTGGAATTACACTGCCCGATGGAATTCGGATGCTATCAAATTGGGAAATTCGTTGTTGGGCTTCTGCGGGAGTAGCTACCACCAGCGGCGCGCTGGTTCCCACTGTAATGCCCAGTGCGAGGATTGCTGCTGTTGCTGAACGCCATTTTTGAGAAGTAATCATATAAATTGTCTCCTTGCTTCGGTTTTTGTTTACTTAGGAACGCACTACTGCTAAATTTGTTTCTGGTTTCGCATTCATCTGATGTTTTGATTATGGCAGGCTGGAATTCTACAAGTTGGGAAGATAAGGTCGATAATCCAGAAGTTGAAAATTTGGAAAAATCGAGAAAATCCCCAATACAGGGGCGATCGGGAAGATAAGGAAGATAGTCAACAGTCAACAGCCAGTCGATTTGAGATTTGAGATTTGAGATTTGAGATTTGAGATTTGACTCCACAGATGGATCGGGAAGCTGGAAAGTAGGTGTAAAATATTTCGCTTGTCAACAGTCAACAGTCAACAGTCAACAGTCAACAGTCAACAGTCAACAGTCAACAATCAACAGTCAACAGTCAACAGTCAACAATTAATTGTTGAGAGCGTTTAAGGCTAGCAATCCAGCACCGAAAGCTGGTTCGTATCGGGGCGAAATTACCTTAGCTTTTGGGGCGATCGCACTTATGGCCGCTTCAAACCGACCTCGGCAATTTGCCTCTCCACCCCACACACCTCCTACGATCACAATTTCAAATTCTTCTGTTTGGTTAAATAGCGCTGAAATGGCGATTTTTGTGGAATAGGTTAATTCGGCCACAGCATTATTGATAATGCAGTCAGCGACGCGATCGCCCTCTGCTGCTGCTCCCTCGACAATCGGCGCTAAAGCAGCAATTTCTTTGACTCCCCAACCGCGCCCGTAAACGACTTCTACCAATTCTTCTAGGTTATTGAGGCCTAAATGCTCTTGAAATTTTTCCGCAAGCACAGTAAAATCTTCGCGTCCGTCATAGAACTTCAAAGCAGCTTGCAAACCCTGAAGGGCGATGTTATATCCGCTGCCTTCATCGCCTAAAATGTATCCCCAACCGCCGACTCGTTTAGTTTTCCCTTGACGGTTTTGCCCAAAAACAATCGAACCGGTTCCTGAAATAACGGCGATACCCACTGGATGGCCTGTACCGCCAGCAAGTGCGATCGCGCAGTCGCTGGAAATTACTATATTCCTGGGCAGGAACGATCGGGTTACTGGTAAAGTATTCGTCAACTGCAAGTTCTGCACTACAAATTGCACTATTTCACGATCTTTTGGACGCCCGACGCCTGCTAGTCCCAGACCAATTGCTTCTATGTTGAGATTG
The DNA here is from genome assembly GCF_036702475.1 of Microcoleus sp. D2_18a_B4. Classification (NCBI taxonomy): domain Bacteria; kingdom Bacillati; phylum Cyanobacteriota; class Cyanophyceae; order Oscillatoriales; family Microcoleaceae; genus Microcoleus; species Microcoleus sp. D2_18a_B4. The sequence goes on along the minus strand of NZ_JAUBTL010000023.1, from coordinate 74,426 downwards.
CCTACAGGCTCGACCTGAGCGGACAGAACTGCTCGTTCGATCGCCAATTGGATGGATTGTTTTGCTGTCTCAATTCCCAGGGTTTGATAATTTGACGGCCCTGCTTCACCCCGTCCTAAAACAAGGTGGTTGTCATCCATTAAAAGGCAGATTGTTTTAGTGCCGCCGCCGTCGATGCCGAATACGTAGCTCATGAATAATTTAGAGAAGAATAGAGCAACCCAGATTAACAGATATCTCTCTATTCTACGCTTTGTACAATCAGATTAAACTGAGATGTTGCACCATTGTCAAGAAGCCTTTTATGAACAGGCTTTCGGGCCTGTTCCACAAGAAAATTAATCTCCTGTGGAACAGGCCGAAAAGCCTGTTCTTCAGAATGGTGCAAGATGTGAGATTAAATCGACAGAGCAATGCTAATAATAATTAAACCTAATAATGCTAACCAAACCAGATGGCGCTGACACCAATTTTTGATTGATTGTGGCCAGCCGCCGCTGCTGTAACGGATCGTCTGTGGCACAAGTGGCTCAGCTTGATTGTGATAAAGCGTGCATTCTTTGGCAAAGGGACGCTGCGGGTAGTTGCAAGTGTCGTCTTCGTGATAAATACAGGTAGTGCACAGAAATTCTTCGGGTTTCGATCGATAAAGAGGGATACCCGGATGACCGAAAGCTTTGAGGGGGATTTTGCAGTGTGGACAGGCGAGCGCTTGGGCGTCTACAGGTTGGTGACAGCGGGGGCAATCAGGCATAGACAGCAGGGTGATGGGGTAATGTGGTGGGTAGGCTCATTAGCGGGTTTTCCGAACGCCGATTGGCGTGATGGACTCGCCATCAGGCGGCTGGATGCTCCAAAATAGAAAGGTAGATGTGCGCTGATGTAACTTTAAGTTTACAGATGGTTTCGCAGCGACAGCAGGCGACCTGAGCCGATTGGGAATGAAAGGGCAAACAGTAGGAAAAATCTATGGATAACAATAGCAACTTACTCAAACAACTGGTAATGCTGGGCATTGGTACTACCTCTCTGGTAGCCGAGAAATTGCAGGAAGCTAGCGAGCAATGGGTCAAAGATGGCAAAATCAATCCCGAGCAAGCCAAAACCTTTGTCGATGACGTGACGGAGCACCTCAAGTCTGAGCAGGGCAATTGGGATACGCAGTTGCAGCGGCAATTGCGGAATATTCTCCAAGATATGGGAGTTCCCCGACAGTCCGAAATGGATGAGTTGCGGGGAAGGCTCGATCGTCTCGAACGTCAGATGCGGGATTTAGAAAACCGTAACTGGCGCTGAGTTCGATCCTCTTCTGCAAGCTTCGCTAACGCCCGCGAGAAGTTCGCTGCTATCTTGTGATAAGATTGTCACCCGAAGGCAGAAGGCTAAAAAAGGCACTTATGTAGAAGCCATTTATGTAGAATTACAAACATTATGACTTCATACTTTTGCCTTTAAAATTATCTGGTAGCTGCCGTTTTTTGGTGGAAAAGTTCAGATAACATTTGGTAGTTCTTGTTGTACTAGATGTCTTAGATATCTGAGATATCGCGGTTAAAAGTATTAGGAGGATTAATTTTGCGAGGAGTTCTAGTCAGCTTGGGAGTAATGCTGGTTTGCTTTTTGTTTTTGATAGTCGCTCAAATGGGCGGTTCTGGGTCCCAAGCAGTTGCAGCCGAATTGAACAATCTTTTACCCGAGACTGCTATTGAGAAGTTGTCAGCGCAGTCTATGAATGAGGATAGCTTGCTAGTAGCTGATGCTACTTTACCGAAGGTACCAGCTACTATCGCTGGCAATAACATGACTGATAATACTGAGAAAACTGTCGCCACCGATTCAGGTCTGAAATTTGTTGAATTGAAAAAGGGTGATGGGGCGACTCCAAAAACCGGGCAGACGGTTGTGGTACACTACACTGGAACTTTGGAGGATGGCACGAAGTTTGACAGTTCGCGCGATCGCAATTCTCCTTTTCAGTTCAAAATTGGCGTGGGTCAAGTAATTAAGGGTTGGGATGAAGGTGTCGGTACGATGAAAGTTGGAGACCGCCGCCAGTTGATTATTCCCCCTGAACTCGGTTACGGTGCTCGCGGTGCGGGCGGGGTGATTCCTCCTAATGCTACGCTGATTTTTGATGTAGAATTGTTGAAAATCGCTGGGTAGGTAGCTCAATCTCATTCAACGTAAAACTTTTACGGTATTTAGAAACCCGGTTTTTTTTAAGAAACCGGGTTTTTGTGTATGTTCTGGTTGATTTACGATCGCTTCGGAGATGCCAGATTGCGAAAGCAGGTAAATTGGGCGTCAAATAATAGTTTGATGATTCCTGTGGGGCCGTTTCTGTGTTTGGTAATAATTACTTCTGCAATTCCGCGATCGGGGGAATCAGGGTTATAGTATTCATCGCGGTAGAGCATAATTACTAAGTCGGCGTCTTGCTCTATGGAATTATGGGCATACAAACCTTGTGTGGCAAAGCTTTCAATATTTTCTACTGTCATATCGTAAACCATTTCTTCGCCACAAAAATTGATTTCTTTCACCTTATCCCAATAGATATCGCTAACACCTAGCTTGAATATCTCTTCGGCATCCAAAATATTCCCCAACTGATATGCGCGTTCTCGACCAATATCACATTTGTAATCCGTTGTGGCTGAATAACGCATACCTAAGCAATCTTGCATCTGTTTGACGGTTAAACCAAGGCGCTTTTGGGCAAGATTGACTTGAGTTCGCCAAAGTTCATTCGGAATTAAATCCCGATTAGTCTTCCCACTATCAGCATTATTTAAATATATTTTTACCTCTCCCAAACTAGATTTTTTATAATTACCAACTGCACCAATTACATTCGCAAATATTTCTATGTCTGATTTCCCTCCTAACCAAACTTGATATTGTGCGCGCCCTTTTTTACCTTGAGAAATAACTCTGACAGCCGCATTGATGTTCAGTCTAAGCAACAGAGAACGGACTCCTCTGGCTAACTTCTCGCTACTAGAAGCATAATAAATAGCTGGATAAAGACATTTCTTCCCTTTAGTCGGTTTGATACAACCATCAGTTGCCCATAGGTGTCGAAGGAAAAGAGCGATCGATTCTTGCGGTTGGGTAAATACTAAACTGGGAATAAATTTTTCATGGGAACGTAAACCAAATATTTCTAATTGTTCGAGCCATTTAGTAATCGGATTTTTAATATTGGGAGCGAGACGATAACTAGCGGAGAGATAAACTTGATACCAATCGCGTTCGCGTTTAATGCGGGGATTAATTTTATCACCAAATACTTCTCTAGCCAAATGTGCAACTAATTCAGCTAAATCTAATTCTCGCGTCGTGTACTGAATGGTATGTCGGGGTAAAGTACAACCATCACCAATTAAATGTCCTAGTAAAGCTAATTCAGCATTACCCATCGTCTGCACTTCACTACAAGGAATTGATCGAGGTGTAGCAATTCGCTCGCCTATTTTTAATTCATCTAACCGCTTCCAACCATCTGATGTAAAGAACTTATGATTGCCTGTTGCTGTAATCGAATTTCCCAAGCAAGTCGTCATCTCCCAGACGGGCTTGACTCCAGTACAAAAAGCATTAGTCACCATCGCTTTTTCCTGTTTCAGAGTATCTGAATTTAATCCCCAAACAGCAAAGCCAGATTTGCCGACTAAATCACGAATCGGGACTTCTAATCCACTATCCGCCAAGGTAACTAAACTATCGCCACCGAGACATCCGCTTTCGCGTAAATCAGACATCATCGGCCGCTTGTTTGTCCTGGCTTCCACACCCCGACTCAACTGAGATAAGGCAATAATCGGCACGTTGAGTTCGCGGGCTAAACCTTTAAGACTTCTGGTAATTCGAGATAGTTCTTGCACGCGGTTGTCGCTGGTACCTTCCATTAATTGCAGGTAATCTAGCAAGACTAATCCTAGGGTTCCGCCTTGTTCTGCTTGGAGGCGGCGGACTTTCGATCGTATTTCTGTGACGGTAATATTGGGAGTATCGTCAATAAATAGTGGCAGTTCTGATAAGTTGCCAATGGCTGTACTGATGGGTTCCCATTCGTTTTGACTGATTCTACCCGATCGCAATCGGTTACTTTCTATTTTGGCTTCGCTGGACAGGATACGCTGCACTAGCTGTTCTTTCGACATTTCTAAGCTGAAAACGGCAACCGGCAATTTCTGCTGTCCAGCGGCGATGTGGTGGGCGATGTTGGTACAGAAAGCTGTATTGTGAACGCAGATATCGTTAGCCACAAAATTGTGCGTCTCCGGGATAGTTAAGTCATAGACTTGCTTGTTTCCCATCGGTTCGATAGAAACTATTTCATCCCAGTAAACCTCGCTATCTGCCAGTCTTTTCAGCCACAAATTATCTAAAGCCGTTGCTAAAACTAAAAATCTTTCTCTGGACAGCGCACGTTTACCAACGTGGATATTTGAGTTACCTTTGATGCCTGCGCGTTTTGCTAAGGATGCCCAAGATTCGTTGCCTTTTGCTAATGCTAGGTATTCCCACGCCTCGACAGGAATTAAATCGCGGCTAGTTTGGTATTCTTTATTTTCTAAGGCTTCTTTTACTTTAAATAATGCTACCTCTTTGCCAAAAATTCCAATTTCTGATATGAATGTTTTGATGGATTTTGCGTCAGTAATATCGATTTGCCAAGCTGGTCTGCGAGTATTTTTGTATTTAACCGAACGCTTTTTGATGGCTGCAATGATGCCAAATCTCAGCAGTAGATGCTGTACGTGTCTGGCTAGTCCTTCGCTGACAGAACAGTAGCCTAGTTGAGATTGACCGCTGGTAAGTAGGGTTGCCCAGCCGTCTGTTGAAAAGAGGCGGTTGAGGAAAAGGGCAACTTGCGATCGCTCCAATTTGAAAACTATTTCTGGTACTGTTTTCTCATGAGCATTTTTTCCCATCAGACCTAACTTTTCTAACCAATTTCTCAGGGGATTGTTATGACTTGTATTAATAACATCCATTCCCTCATCGGCTAGGTGTTCTGGGTCTACTCTTAAAACTCTGCAAATGCCACTAAATAATTCTTGGTTGGGAAATGCTATTCCTTCCACCCAAGACCGGACTAATCGCGGTGGAACTTCCAATTCTCGCGCTAATTTTTTAGAGTCAAAATTTCGTTTTAAAAGGATTATTTCTAAATTATAACCAAAGTTTTTTATACTATCTGTGTAACTTTCTCGATCGCCCATGACATAATATTCTGGTGCGCGTCTCCCTTTATCGTTGAATCGCAGCTTAAGACCTCCGAAGCTAGTAGCAGCTTCAGCAAAATCTTGTAGTATAGCAGTATTTCCATTGGTGAACTTCGGCGCGCTGCGTGTCAAACACCCATCGCCAATTAGATAAGCCAATAATTTAACTTCACAGTTTCGGATGGTTTCTTTACCAAAAAGATTCATCTTGCGGGGAACAGCAATCTTATCGCCTACTTGTATTTCCCTCAACTGCCGCCAGCCCTTAATTGTTAAAAATGGGTGGGTAATTGTAGTTTCTATAAAGCGTCCCAGTCTTGTTGTTACCCGAAATACCGGCTTAATTCCATCATCTATAAAAGCTGATGGTCTAGTTAGGTGAAATTGCCAATCTTCTCCTAATGTTAGTAATTCAGCTTGACGTTTTTGATAGATTTGTTCTATACTAGAAACAGTTCCATCACTTTCTACTATTACGGTAGAGGCTGCTTGGCACTTTCCCATCGCCGGCCTGGCTGCAACGATGATTAAATCCGATCGCTGAAAGCCTCCTGTCATAGCATCTAAGTCATAGAAACCGCAGGGAATGCCGGGAAGCGTGAGGCCTTCATTGCGATTTTCTAGGTCTTGAAATGTTTGGTTTAGCGTTTCGCCGATCGACACTAAATCCTGTTGCGGACGTTCTTGAGTTATGCTGAAAATTTCTTGTTCGGCGCGGTCTAAGACTGTTTCTAGCGGTACTGCTGTCTCGTAACCTAATTGTACTATGTTGTTGCCAGCTTCGATTAATTTGCGGCGCTGATATTTGTCTTCTACTAAAACTGCATATTGGTCGATGTTGACTGCGGAAACTGTGCGATCGACTAATTGTGCTAATTTAGTTAGTCCTCCTACTTGCTCTAACTGGTTGCGGTCGGTTAGCGCAGTTGTTACCGTCATTAAATCGGTAGGTTGACCCTGTAAAAATAGCCCTAATGCCGATCGATAAATGACTTGATGAGCGGTGATGGCAAAAAACTCCGGTCGCAGCAGTTCGGCAATTCGGGAAATAGCTTCGGGGTCTATTAAAATCCCGCCCAAAATTGCTTCTTCTGCCTCTATATTTGTCGGCATCAAATCGCTCATTAGTCAATAGTCCTCAGTCATTAGTTGTTAGTCATTAGTCATTAGTTATTAGTCATTAGTTATTAGTCATTAGTCATCAGTCATTAGTTATTAGTCATTAGTTTAGGACTTACGCACCAACTATATCTGTAGGCTGCTTATGGGCGCACCTTATTCCTACCTATAGCGGCTTAAACCATTTTTTGCGTAAATCCTATAGTTATTAGTTGCCCGTGATTAGTCGTCAGTTTTAAATCTGCAAGTTAGCAGTCCTCAGTCCTTAGTTAGCGTTACTCACTTCTTAGTTAGCGGTACTCAGTTCTTAGCTAATGACTAATGACTAAGGACTAATGACTAATGACTAATGACTAACAACTAATGACTAATGACTAATGACTAATGACCAATGACTAACAACTAATGACTGATGACTGATGACTGATGACTTTTAATTACATCGGAACAACTTGAATATCAACTTCGGCAGTAACTTCTGCGTGTAGTTTGATTTCAGCTTTGTATGTACCAGTTTGGCGAATTTCGGGCAGAGTGATGCCGCGCCGATCGACTTCTTGACTGGTAGAGTTGAAAATCAGTTCTGCTACTTCTTGGTTGGTGACAGTACCAAAAATCGCATCTGCTTCGCCAACTTGCTTGGAGATGATGAAAGGCCCAGCCGATTGGAGGGCGGTTTTGCGGACTTCAGCTTGCTGCTTGAGCTCTAGCTGGCGCAGTCTTTCTTCTTCACGGCGGCGCTCTGCTTGCTTGAGAATGCCCGGAGTGGCTTTAAATCCCATTCCTTGGGGTACTAGATAGTTGCGGGCGTAGCCTGGGGCTACTTCTACTACGTCGCCAGCTTTGCCGAGTTTGCTGACATCTTTATTTAAAACTAATTGAACGCGCTTGGCCATGATCGTGGGTTGTGGGGTTTTAACTGCAACTTTTTATAATAGCGAAGTTTGAGGGGCGATCGCAAGGGAGAAGGAAGAAGGAAGAAGGAAGAAGGAAGAAGGAAGACGGAAGACGGAAGACGGAAGACGGAAGACGGAAGACGGAAGACGGAAGACGGAAGACGGAAGACGGAAGACAGGCATAATATCTTTATAACTGGCAAATTCAGTTGGAAATTTGCCAAACGGGGATGTGCTGGTCTTGAAGCTTATCTACCAAAGCGTCGCGAGCGATCGCTCTCAACGATCGATCGCGCTACAGTAGCAACTAACTGGGTCGAATTGATCGGCTTGGCTAAGTGTTTGTCAAATCCAGCTTGCAAAACTTGGCGCTCGTTCGCTTCTCCAGCATAGGCCGTTAAGGCGATCGCCAACAACTGCCGATACTCAGGCGCAAGCTGAGTGCGGATGCGCTCGATCAACATATACCCGTCCATTTCGGGCATTCCAATGTCGCTGACGAGCAAATCCGGTGCAGTTTGTTCGATCGACTCCAGCGCCTCAGCAGCAGATGACAGGGAAATCACCTCTGCACCCGCTTCCTCAAGCACGAAAGCCACAAAATCTCGCGAGTCGAGTTCATCATCTACCACCAAAATCCTCAATCCAGCTAGCGGCAAGGATGAAAGAGCGGGACTCACAGCCGAATTGACGGCTTCATCCTCCTGCCTTCTAGAATCATCATTTAATAGCGGTAATCTCACCGTAAACGTCGCTCCTTGACCAACTCCTGCGCTTTCTGCAAACACCGTTCCGCCGTGAAGTTCGATCAGTTGGCGGACGATCGCCAATCCCAGTCCCAAGCCGCCAAATTTGCGCGTTGTAGCGCCATCTTCTTGTCGGAAATGGTCAAAAACATAAGGCAAGAAATCGGGAAGAATGCCTTTACCAGTGTCCGTGACTTGAATTTGAACTTGGTCTTCGATTTGCCCTAATCGAACTTCTACTCGACCGCCTTCGGGCGTAAATTTCACCGCATTTGATAACAAATTCCACACAATTTGTTGCAAGCGACTTGTATCGCCGAGAACTTGCCCGACATCAGAATTTAAGATTGTTTGGATTTGAATTTTTTTAGCTTCGGCTGCTAATTGCACCGTTTCCACAGCAGATGGAATAATGGTTGCCAGATTCACCGGAGCAACATTCAATCTGAGTTTTCCTTGGAGAATCCGAGACACGTCAAGCAAGTCTTCGATTAATTGAGATTGCAGTCGGGCGTTGCGCTCGATCGTCTCAAAGGCTTTGGCACTTTGACTCGCGTTTAGCTTGCCACCGACGAGCAGTTGCGACCAGCCTAAAATCGGATTCAGAGGCGATCGCAACTCATGAGAAAGCACCGCCAGAAACTCGTCTTTAATGCGGTTAGCTCGCTCGGCTTCGGCGCGGGCAGTTTGTTCTAATTGGAGAACCATATCGCGCTCGGTTTCCACTTGTTTGCGTTCTGTAATGTCGATTACAGAGCCGATATAACCCTCAAATTGTCCCCTTTCGGAAAATCTGGGAGCCGCAGCATCGATCGCCCAAGAATATCCGCCATCCTTGCGCCCGACGCGATATTCCACGCTGTACGGTTCCTGACGTTCGTTGGCGGTCAAAAATGCCTTCTTGACCTGTTCTCGGTCTTCTGGATGCAGCGCGTTTATCCAACCCAATCCTAAACCTGTTTCCTCAGTTTGACCTGTGAATCCATACCAGGTTTCGCTCAAGAAAGTGCAATAGCCTGTGGAGTCTGTTACCCAGACCATAAAAGGAGCATTGTTAGCCATAGTGCGGAATCGTTCTTCGCTTTCTTGCAGCGCTGATAAAGCTTGTTTGCGTTCTGTGATATCGCGACAGACAATCACTCCACCTTTGATTTCGTTGCTAGTATCAACTACCGGATAACCGCTGATACTGATCCAGCGCTCTTCGGAATCTTCGCGGCGGACAAATACCTCTACATCATTGACATATTCACCTTTGATTGCTCTGACTAGAGGTAGTTCAGCGGCGGGGAAGAGGGTTTTTTTATCTGCCAAAAATAGTCCGTAAGTGCTCGACCATTCCTCACAAGATTTTTCATTCGATAGCTGACCGAATATTCCTACGGCGGCTCGGTTAAACAACACAAACTCCGCTTGTTGGTTGGCCAAAATTAAACCATCGCCAATGCTGTCAATGATGACTTGCAGTAACTTAGTTTGTTCTTGCATGGCGACTTCGGCTCGTTTGCGATTGGTGATTTCGCTGGAGATGCCAATCAAGCCGATGACTTCTCCCGCCTGATTGCGGTAGGGAGCTTTCATTACCAGAAATGTCCGAATGCCATCGTGAGATTCTTCGAGGACTTCTGTTTGACCGGATTCCATAATACGCCGATCGTTTTCCGTGACTGTGACTGCAAGTTCTGTTACTGGGTATAAATCGATATCGCGACCACCAATTACTTCAGAAGCAGATTTGCCCATTATTTCCAGCGTGGCTGGATTGGCATAAATAATCTGTCCTTCTCGATTTTTGACAAAAATTGGCGTGGGTGCTGACTCGTTAATCACGTTCAAAATCGCATTCTTTTGCCGCAGTTCTTCTTCCGTGCGTTTGCGATCGCTAATATCGCTCCAATAAGCCGTAAGTCCTTCTGCCGCTGGATATGCGCTTACTTCTATATACATCTGGAGCGAGGGCGAGAACTCTTCAAACTTGACAGAAACTTGCTCGTTAACGACTCGATTAAATTCTTGATATACCCTCGAATTGGATTCTTTCTCGGCGGGGAATAGCTCCCAAATTGATCGACCTAACAACTCGTTTCTCGAACGAGAAAGCAGTTTTTCTGCGGTGGCATTAACGTAGGTATAGCGCGATTGTGAATCGATCGCGATAAAGGCATCGGTAATACTTTCTATAATATTGCTGACTTGTTGGTTGGCCGCAGAGAGCGCGAGTTCAGCGTTTTTGCGATCGGTGATGATTTCGCAAAAAATCATGATGCCGCCAATCTCATTGGTGTTGGTTCGCCAAGGGTGAATTTCCCCGCGCACCCAGTCGATTAAGCCATCAGGGCGGGGAAACTGATCTTCTTGGCAGATTTCGACTGCTCCCGCCAGACAGCGCTGGTGGATTTGTTTGAAACGATCGGGCAAATTGGGAAAGATGTCGTAATGCGATCGGCCCACAATGTTTTGAGTGCCGAGCCCGTAACTTGACAGCCAGCGGTCGCTCACCAGCATATACCGCATCTGGCGGTCAAACATCGCCACCCCCGCAGGCGAATGTTTGACGAACAGCCGCAGTTGCTCGGACTGTTGCTGCAGCCGATTCTCCGATTGTTTGCGATCGCTGATGTCTTTGAAAAGTATGGCAACTTTTCGGCTCTGCGGCTCAGGAGTGCGGAACGCCGAAACCTCAAACCAGCGGTTCATGGCTTCCGAGCCGTGTTCAAAGCGCAGCGGCTCCCCCGTGAGCGCGACTTTGCCGTACATCTCAAACCAATAATTTTCGTGATTTGGAAGGAGCTGTCGCATCGTTTTACCCGCAGCTTGTTCGAGTCCGGTTTGTTTCACAAAGGCAGGATTGACTTCTAAAAAGCGGTAATCGATCGGCTTGTCGTTTTCGTCAAACAGCATTTCGATGATGCAAAAGCCTTCGTCTAGGGACTCAAACAAAGTGCGGTAGCGTTCCTCGGAACGACCCAAAGCAGCAAGAGCTTGTTTGCGATCGCTAATATCCATAAAGGCCGCCACACAGCCACGAACTGCGCCCTGTTCGTCAAATAACGGCACCGCATTCACCAACCAATCAAAGGCTACCCCGTCCGATCGCACCATTTGAATTTCCACATCTCGCACTTCGACGCCGGAAGCCACGGCCAGTTGCATGGGGAGTTGTTCTCCCGGAATTTCTTCTCCGTTGCGGAGTCGTCTAAAGGGAAGGACTGCAGCTTGCTCTCCGGTTCCAGAAACATTGGTATCGGGTGGCACTTTCAACATCGACTGGGCAAATCGGTTAGCGCGAATTACTTTACACTGTGGGTCGCGGGCGATCGTAATACCGACGGGTACAGCATCAAGTATCGATTCGAGTTCATTGACTCGTCGCTCTAGTTCTTGGTTGAGCCTTTGAATTTCTTTTTTGGTAGCTTTGCGATCGGTAATTTCTAGCACCGTCACATTCACGCCCAGCACGCGATCGTCCTCGGCCTTCAGCGGATAGAGACTCAACAGCCAATCGCGATCGACTCCCGGCTGTGCTGAGTTCGTCCCGCGAACTTCGAGCTGTTTGAGAGGAACTTTAGTTTCAATAACTTGTCGGTAAAGCGGCTCTAACTCATCTGCTTGTTCTGGCAAGATTTCGCGCAATGTTTTGCCGATGTGGGCGGCGGCTGGAACTCCGTTAATTTCTGCTAGCCGATCGTTGATGCGGACAAACCGCAACTCGGTATCTATAAAGCAAAGTCCGATCGGCGCACTAGCATAAATTGCCTCGATTTCTGCTAGTTGTTGGTGTGCCGTTTGCGCTTGTTTAATTGAATCAGCCCGATCCGCCTTCTGCTGAGTCACATCTTGAAAATAAACGGCAAGTCCCGATGCGATCGGATAGGCTCGTACCGCATACCAAGCATTGAGTGGCGGATAAAAAGATTCAAAACTAACCGTAATTTGTTCCCGAACAGGCAAGATGCCTGTTCCACAAGAAGAAAATTCATCTTTTGTGGAACGGGCATCTTGCCCGTTCTTGAGAATGGTGCAAGATGCGAGCTCAAACAAACTGCCCGCTGATTCGGGAAACTCTTCCCAAATGTTGTTGCCAATCAAATCTTTCGAGGGTCGATTTAGCCACCGCGCCGCTTGCGAATTGAGGTAGGTAAATCGCCAATCTCGATCCAAAGTAAAAAACCCGTCCGAAATGCTTTCGAGGGTGTCTGACAGTTGTGCCGCGGGCGCGTTACAGACTGGTTCAGGCTGAGGTTGAGCGAGCTCCGTGAAGGTTGTTACTACCGCATAGGGAGTCGATCGATCTCCCTGAAATAAAGGTTGAGAATTGAGCGTCAACCAAATCAATTTTCCCTGTGGCTGATAAAAGCCCATGATGACATTTGAGCATGGTTGCCCGGTTTGCAACGCCACCATCGCCGGATGTGTCTCGCCGGGAAAATCCGAGCCATCTTCATGCAGAGTCTGCCACCGACTGTTGATTGAAGTGCAGCCCTGCATCTGTTGTGCTGTCATCCCCAACAGCTCCTGGGCGTGAGAATTGCACCCCTGAATGCTACCATCTGCCAATTGCAGAACCATCCCTACATCAGTTGGCAAAGGCGCGGCTGAGTAGAACGCTTTGTTAGAATCCGTTGAAACAGAGGGGTCGATTTTTGCTTGGGGTTCAGTATTGCGTGGGTTTTGCATCGGTTTCTAACAACGCTCATTTTACTTTGGGCAAAGCCAATCGCGGTCAATAATAGGGAAATAACCAGAGGAACTTTTGATTTGAGCAGGGTGACACTTCAAACCTAAGATGGATGTCGATCGTTCTGCGGTAATATCGATATCTAGACAATTTATTTTATCGTAGAGTCCCACGTCTGAACCAGTTGCGGGATTCAGCACAGGCGACGGGGAATTTTCTGGCTGTTTCAAATGCCAGGTTAGTCCGTCTCATTATTTTTCGCGTTGCTGCATATTCCCAATGGCTGTTGCTCGTTTTCGGGCGCGAACAGATGGCACTTGCACACAGATAAATAAGTAGATGAAGTTTGAAAATACATAAGCCCTCTCTCGCAGCGAGTGAAACGAAGCAATCGCTCTTGTTACGCCCGCCTTACATTCTGTTACATTGTAAACTTTATTTGCGCCTACCTACTTAGAAACCCCGTTTCTTTGTGTAAATCTAACCGGAAATTTAGGCAAGATTTTGTTCGTCTCAACGGTAAACGGGCGATCGCATTTACCTCAATACAGGGTCGCCTGCTTCCTCCAGTCCCAACGTTTGTGTCACGTTTGCCGTTCATCTCACAAACTTAATCCTATGCACATATTCACAGCCGCCGATCGCACCTATATTCTGGGGTTAGCAGCACTTCTCAAGTCTGTAGATCTGAATGTTAGCCAATCTGGGGAGGAGCAGGTCAAAATTACCGTGGTATCTACCAGGATATATTCACCGCAAAAGGAACAGTTACAGAATTGCTGCAAATACCAGATTGAATGGCAAGAATTGCAATCTAATTACGACCAACTTCTTTCGGTATCAGGTTCTAAACTTCCTTACGTTAAATTGGAGCCTCGAAAATATACCAAAGAAACAGAAAGGCTGATTTGGCTCGACAGCGATACGATCGTTCTGGGCAGCTTAAAGCCGCTGTGGAACCTAGATTTTCAAACTCTGCCGATAGCAGCAGTCGCCAACGTCTGGGGAAATCCCAACAATTATCAAGCTCGAAACCCTTATTTCAATAGTGGTGTTTTAGTTTACAACATGAAGCTTTGGGAGGAAGAGCAACTGTCGGGAAAGTTGCTCCAAAATGCTAGAACCCACGTTTGGGGCGATCGCGATCAAGGTGCATTAAATTCAGTTTTAGTGGGAAGGTGGAAGCAATTAGACCAAATATGGAACAACTACAAGACTGATGATTTGTCAAGTAAAGTGATGCACTTTATGTCAAGACCGAAACCGTGGGAAAGCTCCGCCCCCAATCAATTATGGCTCGATATGTTGTCTCAGACACCGTTTAAGGACGAACTGGAAAAAATCCCCAATAAGTTTAAGGGGCTGTCGAGCTTTCACCTAAAATACAAACGACTTGACCGATGGTTGAGCGAACCGATACTCAAGTTTAAGAGTTACCTGAAACAACAAAAACGTTAAGGTCAATCGATTTTAGATTTTAGATTTTAGATTTTAGATTTTAGAATTGAAGCATTGACCCCACGGATGAATCCGGGGGCTTGTATCCTGGATGCTTTCGGTCAAAATTGGTCTTTCATGCCGCGCAATCGAGCGAAGGTTTGCACTGGATCGCGGGTGTTGGCGGCTGATTGGAGGTTGGGAAAATCCCAGCGCAAAAATGGGTTTGTGCTTTTTTCCAGGCCGATCGATGATGGTATTGTAGGTTGCGATCGACTGCGGGCTTCCTTGACTTCGGCGAAGCGCTGCTGTAAATCGGGATTGTCGCCATCCACACTCAAGGCAAATTGCAGGTTGTTCAGCGTGTATTCGTGGGCGCACCAGACTCTCGTACTATCGGGCAAGTTTCGCAGTTGCCGCAGAGAGGCTAACATTTGGGCGGGAGTGCCTTCTTTGAGCCTGCCGCAGCCTCCAGCAAATAAGGTGTCGCCGCAGAACAATTCGCCGGTTTCGCTGGGGTTGTTGGGGGGGAAATAGTAGGCGATGTGAGCTTTTGTGTGGCCTGGTAGGAAGAAGACTTCGGCGGTTCTGTTGGCGAAAGAAACTCGATCGCCCGCTTGTAAAAACACTTGCTGTCCGGGTATTCTGCCTCGGTCTTCTGCGCCGCCGTAAACTTTAATTTGGGGAAAGCGATCGATCAGTTGCTGGTTGCCGCCTACGTGGTCGCTGTGGTGGTGCGTATTGAAAATTGCTGTTAATTCGGCTCCGAGCGAGATCAGTTGCTGCAAGACCGGCTCTGCTTGCGCTGGATCGACGACTGCTGCTGTGTGGCGATCGGGGTCGTGCAGCAAGAAAATGTAATTGTCGGACAGTACCGGAAGCCGATAAACCTGCATAGAAAAGTGCCTCTCTCGGAAAAATATTATATAATTAAGTTAGTCTGAACGCTATCCGAAGGCTGATTGCAGATTTATTAAGTCCGCATATCTATCTTGGGAAGTAAAACTCTGATACGTTTCTGATACGTTATTTCTGCTGTTGACCAAATTGATTTACGGTCGGGTACGCACCATTTTTGGGTTAATAAGTGCAATCGGCTTTAATTATTTTAGCATACAAGCGATCGAATAAATGCGAACATCTCACAACAAATCGAACTTAACAATTTCTCAAAAAGTCGATCGGATTGTAGCGTCTGGGAAGATCACTCGCAGGGAACACTTAGTTTTGACTTCTGCTATCCTGTCAGATGATAAAATTTCAGAAGAGGATCGACATCAAATCAATCGGATATTTGATTATATCCAAATTGGTCGCCTCAAGTTTATCGAGTGAACAGAAAGACTTGCACAGTCAGCATCTATCTGGAGTGTAAAAAGCGTTTTTTAGGAGTGCGATCGTCCCGTCGGGCACAGCAAAGCCTATATATTTCGCTTGAATTCTCCGGCTCACGCGGAGTGTGAAAGCGTCTGATGTGGAAGTCTCAAAGTAACAAGGCTCTTGGCAATCCCAGCTACAAAAACAGGCAGAAGAAAATGAGTTCAGAAAAACAAACTATTTTGGTGACGGGCGGAGCTGGATATATTGGCTCTCACGCGGTATTAGCGCTGAAAAACGCCGGTTACGGTGTGGTGATTTTGGATAATTTAGTTTACGGTCACAGAGATATAGTAGATCAGGCTTTGCAGGTCGAGTTGGTAGTTGGCGATACGAACGATCGCACTCTTCTAGACAACTTGTTTGCTACGCACAAGATTGATGCGGTAATGCACTTTTCTGCTTACGCTTACGTGGGCGAATCTGTTACCGACCCAGCTAAATATTATCGCAACAATGTCATCGGCACTATTACGCTTTTGGAAGCAATGATCGCTGCTGGGGTGAAGAAATTTGTGTTTTCTTCTACTTGCGCGACTTACGGTGTACCGCAGAAAATTCCGCTCACAGAAGACCACCCACAAAACCCGATCAATCCCTACGGTGCTACTAAGTTAATGGTAGAACGGATTTTGTCGGATTTTGACGCGGCGTATGATTTCAAGTCTGTTTGTTTCCGCTATTTTAACGCGGCTGGGGCCGATCCGAACGGGTTGTTGGGAGAGGATCACAATCCAGAAACTCACCTGATCCCGCTGGTGTTGTTCGCGGCTTTGGGGAAACGAGATTCGATCGCGATTTTTGGCACGGATTACGATACTCCTGACGGTACTTGCATCCGGGATTACATTCACGTTAACGATTTGGCATCTGCTCACATTTTGGGATTAGAATATTTGCTAAATGGTGGCAAATCTGATTTCTTTAATTTGGGCAACGGCGGCGGGTTTTCGGTGAAAGAGGTGATAGAAGCGGCTCGCCAAGTGACGGGAAAAGAGATTAAAGCTGTTGAGCGTGAACGGCGTCCGGGAGACCCGCCTTCTTTGGTTGGCAGCAGCAAAAAGGCGATCGAAATCTTGGGTTGGTCTCCTGAATATCCCGACATTAAGAACATTATCTCCCATGCTTGGCAGTGGCACCAAAAACGCCACAACTCTTAGTCTTTAAGGTGCGCTGGGCGCACCTTACCATTACAGCCAAGTTTGAGGAAATTATTGTGGGGAGTAGGGTTGGGCGTCCCGCCCGCCCCAAAAATACAATATGCTAATAATATCTGCTAAATCGGGACAGCTAGGCAACCGGCTGCTGCTTTTTGCTAATTTCATTGCTTGGGCGAGCGAGCATAATTTGACTGTTCTCAATCCTGCTTTTGACGAATATGCAGAATTCTTTGTGGGAACCGCTGGGGATTTTTTGTGTTGTTATCCTCCTCCCTATTTTACCGCACCAGGCAACAAGTTTGTCAGAAGCAAATATTATAATTTTATTAACTGTTTAAGAAACAAAAAAATATTAAAAACGCAAGAAATAACCCGAAAAGAACCTTTTAGTTGGGTCAAATATCAGGAGATAGAACAAATCAAGCAGGGTTCAATAGTTTGTTTTCAAGGCTGGCTATTTCGAGATGGCTGGTTTGTAGAAGATGTCCCCTATTTACACAAGTACGCCGGCCCGATTAGAGCATACTTTGCACCATTAGAGCGATATAGAATCAATGTAGATCGTTTGATATTGACTTTAAAAAATAACTCTGATCACGTCGTCGGAATTCACATCCGTCAAGGGGATTATGCTCAGCATCAAAAGGGGAGATACTTTTACACCACTGAGCAATATTTAGAAGTCATGAATTCTGTGCTAAGGCTATTTGAAGGCAAAAAAATCAAGTTTTTGATTTGTTCTAATATTCCGCAAAATCCCAGTTTATTTGATAATTTTAACTGGGGATTTGGCAGCGGTCATTTAATTGAAGATATGTATGCTTTGGCTGAGTGCGACTATGTTGTCGGGCCGCCTAGCAGTTATACTATGTGGGCTTCTTGTTATGGAGATAAACCTCTTTATATGATCCGCAATGTCAATAAAACAATTAACCTGAAAGATTTTGTACATTTTTATGAATGGCAAGGGCTTTTTCACGAACGAGATGACTGGAGTGAGAGCTTTTGGGAGTGGACACACTGAGAGAAATATAGCCTTTCTCAGTAACATGACGTACCCGACGTGCATGGGGCATAGGGCATAGGGCATAGGGCATAGGGCATAGGGCATACCTCACCACGCTTGAGAACTGCTATAAGTAAATCAATAAGTAAATTAATGAATTCAAATAAATTAGCAGTCAAGGGATTTATCACTATTTTAACCGGTCTTTACTCTTTCCAGGATTGCGTTCATTTTCTGGCGTCTGTTAGGAAGTTTCACCGGGAACCCATTATTATTTTAATAGATAGAGTTCCTCAAATTTTATATCCTTTACTTCAGGTGTTCGGAAATGTCATATTGAAACCTGCACCCTCTCACGAAAATCCTGTTTTGGCGTCGCGGCTAGCTAAGCTGGCTTTGTACCGGGAATCTCTGTTTGAGAAAACTATTTATATGGATTGTGATATTTGTTTGCTGTCGCCAATAGATGAGGTGTTTGATTTTCTTGATGGGGTGGATTTGTTGGTGACGGAAGATGTGCAGCCGGCGATTGCTAAAGCGGCAAATTTATTAAGAGTCAAGCAGGATATTCTGTCAACTTTGCAGTCTGTCGGGTTGCCGCTAAATGAAAATAGCATTCAATACAATGGCGGATTTATCGCTTTTACGAAAAGCAGTAAAACTCAGGAATTGTTCACCAACTTTAAGAAATATTTCGAGATGGTAGTGGCGCATCAAAATGTGCTACTGTTAAAAGACCAGGGCGCTTTTGCGGCTGCTGTTGAATCAGTGAAACCGAAAATGACAACTTTGTCCCCGGTTTACAACTACTTGGATAAGTGGAAAGATGTTTATACGATCGACAAACCGATTAAAGTAATGCACTGCACTTATCCTTACCGCCCTCAGTACGCGAAGAACGTGACGCGATCGCTCTTTACTAGAATAGTCGATCGCACTGCCCAAATATTTTTACCAAATCAACTTAACAACCCCTGGCGTTTAAAATAAGTCTTACTAATTTATTCAATATTTCAATCCTACCTGTTGTGCCACATTATACTGAAGAACTCTATCAATACTTGCAAAAAACATCCCAAGAATCAGCCAAAGAAATTATCCCTATCCTTTGGCAATTCGTGCAACCCAAGCGAGTAATTGATGTCGGTTGCGGCACGGGAACTTGGCTGTCAGCCTTCAAAGAATTCGGCGTTGAAGATATTTTGGGAATCGATGGTGATTGGGTAGATCCCAAAATGCTAGAAATCCCCGATGCTAACTTTTTAGCATTAGATTTAAACCAGCCTTTGCCCATTAAAAAACAATTTGATTTAGTTGTTTCCTTAGAAGTGGCAGAACACTTGCCCTCTGAGTGCGCCCCCATATTTGTAGAGTCTTTAGTTAAGCTGGGCCCAGTTATTTTATTCTCTGCCGCAGTACCATTTCAAGGGGGAACAAATCACGTAAATGAACAGTGGCCCGACTATTGGGCGAAACTATTTCAAGAGCAAGGATATGTGGCGATTGACTGCGTGAGAAATAAAATATGGCAAAACGATCGAGTTAAATGGTACTACGCCCAGAATATACTTATATTTGCCCAGGCCGAATATTTAACCACGAATCCTGTCTTGCAAAAAGAGGCCGCTGGAACTAACATTTTTCAGCTTTCCTTAATTCATCCGCAGCTTTATTTGCGAACGGCATCAGCAGCCAGCAATTTAAGACAAGAAATCAAAGATGCTTTAGCCTTAAAAGATCCGAGAATTTCCCTAAAAAAAGTATTTTTTGCTTTGCTACCCTTGACAAAATCCCGGTTAAGTAGGAAAATAAAGCAACTTTTTTTGAAAAATTTTATCAAGTGAAAGTTTCATTAGTAGTGAGCGATTTGTCAGGAGGAGGTGCAATTCGTGCTTTTCTTTTAGCTCAAGTCTTGATCGAGCTTAAATGTGATGTAGAAGTAGTGGGATTTCAGTTTGGCAAGGAATTGTATGCTATTCCTCCCAGAGACATCCCGGTATGTGCGATACCTGCTCAAAATTATCCGGGGTTTTTAATGGATGCTCAAAAACTTTGGAAAAAAATAGATGGGGATATTATTTATGCAGTCAAACCTAAACCTACAAGCTTGGGTTTATCGCTGCTAAAAAAACTGGCGACCCGCCACTCTATAATTTTAGATATAGACGACTGGGAACTGAGCTGGTACGGGGGAGATGAATGGCAATACCGTCCCTCTTTCAAACAACTTTATCGAGATATTTTTAAACACAACGGTCAATTGAGAGAACCAGATCATCCCCTCTATCTCAAGTGGATGGAAAGTCTCATTCACCGTGCGGATGCAGTCACCGTTGATACTGAGTTTTTAAAACAGCGTTTTGGTGGTGTATATTTGCCTAATGGTAAGGATACTGCAATGTTCGACCCTGCTAAATACAATCCTGAATTGAGCAGACAGCGTTACGGCTTGTCCGGGTATAGAATCTTAATGTTTCCCGGTGCGCCGCGACCTCACAAAGGTGTTGAGGATGTTTTGATGGCCCTCGAACAGTTAAATGAAGCCGATTTAAAATTAGCGATCGTCGGCGGGAGTCCTTATGATGATTATGATGATAAACTTGTGAAACAATGGGGGCGTTGGATTATTAAACTGCCAAGGTTTCCAGTGGAGACGATGCCGTCGGTTGTAGCTGCGGCTCATGTTGTCGTTGTTCCTCAGCGAGAAACTCTCACAGCCGTGGCTCAGTTTCCGCTCAAGCTGACAGATGGCATGGCAATGGCTAAGCCTGTTTTGTCTACGCGAGTGGGGGATATTCCAGCAATTTTAGGGGGAACGGGTTATTTAGTCGATCCGGGTTCTCCCGCTCAAATTTCACAAAAAATTCAATGGATATTTCAAAATTTGACAGCGGCTAATTTACAAGGAATGAAAGCTCGGGAAAGATGTGTGAAAAAATATAGTATTCAAGCAATGAAACCGATACTTTCCGATATAATTGCAGGTATGTAAATGTTATTTTAAACCGACTCACGGGAGGAAGAAAAGCTGGCTGTTATTAAAGAAGATTTTGAGATGCCGTACTGTTTAGCTGGGAATGCTTCATGTCTGCCAATAAGCTACTCCTAAAATTTGCCAGACGATATCCCGGCCGGATTCTCTTAACTGTGGTGCTGGGCTTTTCTGGCGCTTTATTCAACGGTATCAGCACTACTCTGATTGTACCAGTGCTTTTAAGTTTTTTAGATCACGCTATCGAGCTGCGCGGCGCTCCATCTCTAATTAAAACTTTGATGTATCCCTTTGAGGGAATGCCCGAAAATCAGCGTTTAATCTTGATGACCGGGGCCGTAGTGCTGGCAATTTTTTTTAAAAATGTTGCGAGTTATATCAATACTTTAGTAGCTACTTCTCTGACGCGCTCTCTGACTTTTGATTTGCGAGAAGCAGGTTTGCGGTTGTTGTTAGAAGTAGATCTAGATTTTTACTCGAAAACTAAAGTCGGGGATTTAATTAATAGATTGGGCGGAGAGATTGGTCGGACTGCTAGTGCAGTTGGTACGGCCATCGGAATGTTTACTACGTCAATCACGGTTTTGGTTCTTGTGGGTTTGCTACTTTCTATCTCGTGGAAACTGACGGTGACAGCTACAGTTTTGCTGGCGTTAGTTGCTTGGGCAAATCAATATATTATTAACCGTTCCAAGCATTTTGGCCACCTGCTTTCTGAAATGTCGAAAGATTATTCGGTTAGGGTGCTCGAAACCATTACGGGGATTCGGCTGGTCAAGTCAACGGGGAACGAGGAAAGGGAGTATCAGCGGATCAAGCATTTAATTCAAAGGCGAGAACAAGCGGATTTTCAGGCTCAGGTAAATTATGCGGCGATCGCCCCAATTAACGAAGTTGTTAATTTGATAGTTATAATTTTGATTGTATTTATAGGTCGCACAATATTTGCGAATGAGATAGAGTCTATTGCTACAATTTTATTAACCTACTTATTGGTACTTTTTAGGTTAATTCCTTTAATTTCACAGTTGAATAGCGGGCGCAGTCAATTTGCTAATACATCGGCTAGTGTAGAGGTGGTTAATGATTTTTTGAGCTGCGAGGACAAGCCATTTATGCTCAACGGTTCTGTGCCTTACACTCATTTGCGATCGGGAATTCATTTTAATAAAATATCTTTTAGTTATCCTAACCACAAAAATTTAGTTTTGCAAGGAATTGATTTATTTCTACCTCACGGCACTACTTTGGCTTTGGTAGGAACTTCGGGTTCTGGCAAGTCAACTTTGGCAGATTTACTGCCGAGATTTTACGATCCTACTGAAGGTCATATCTCGCTCGATGGCAGGGATTTGCGCGAATTTGAGCTGAAAAGTCTCAGACAAGCGATGGGTATTGTTAGCCAAGATACGTTTTTGTTTAATGCTTCAGTGCGCGAAAATATTGCTTATGCTAGACCCCAAGCGACTGAGGAAGAAATTGTGGAAGCGGCGAAGGGAGCGAATGCTTACGAGTTTATCCAACTATTGCCGGATGGGTTGGAGACTCAAATTGGCGATCGGGGCGTGATCTTATCGGGAGGGCAGCGTCAGAGAATTTCAATTGCTAGAGCCCTGCTGCAAAACCCGGAAATCTTAATTTTAGATGAGGCAACGAGTTCGCTGGATACGGTGTCGGAAAGGTATGTGCAAGCGGCGATCGAGAAATTGAGCTGCGATCGCACAACGTTGGTAATCGCCCACCGCCTCTCCACAGTCCAAAAAGCCAACAAAATCGCCGTGATCGATCGCGGACAAGTAGTAGAAATGGGCTCCCACGAAGAATTGCTAGCAAAAGGAGGTTACTACACTCGCTTGTATTCAGTGCAATTTGCCGAAGAAACCGCTCGCGATGAAGCTCTAATTAGAGGTTCTTACGAAATTCGCACTCGCCTGACTCCCATGATAGCTTACCTCAAAATGCTAGTAGATGAAATGGTAGACTCTCCCGAAGAAAGAGATGAGTTAATCAGAGAATCATTTCACTCTGCTGCTAATATTTTCACTACTTTAGAATTTATAGAAAAGACTATTAAGCGTCAGGCAGTTAAAAAGTAGTCAGTTGGCAGTTGGCAGTTGGCAGTTGGCAGTTGGCAGTTGGCAGTTGGCAGTTGGCAGTAGTCATTAGTCATTAGTCATTAGTCAACAGTCAACAGTCAACAGTCAACAGTCAACAATCAACAGTCAACAATTACTAATTACTAACTACCAATTACCATGTCCAAATATTATGTATTTTTTACCCGAAATATTTTGCCGCAACCCAATGTAGCGAGCTTAGTTCAAGTTGCACACTCTGCCAATGCCGCAGCAAATCTCGGTTATCCAGCAGTCTTGGTATATCTCCGCAAAGGCTGGAGTGCTTTGAATCCGGTTGATTTGCTTTTTCCTTTTCAACCCAGGAAACCAGATGACAAACTTGCCAATATTTACAATATTCAAGATAAATTAAAAGTAGCAGATTTACCGATGCCGTGGCCGATCGACCTTTGGGACAGCAAGTGGACGAGTTCCAGTACAATAGTATCAAAATACTATTTACCGATTCACCTGCTTAAATCCACTAAAATTGTCCACACCCGCGACTGGAACTTTGTCAAAGCAGCAGTTAAAAACGGAATTCCCGCTATCTACGAACAGCATCACCATGAAAACAAGCAATTTGAATCAGAAATTGTCCGCAATCCTCTGTTTCAGATTTCCGTAACTGTTGCAGATACTGTGCGAGACAGCATGATTAAGAATGGAATGCCGCCGGAAAAAGTAATTACGCTGCACAACGGTTTTAACCATTTGTTTCTCGCGAGACAAACAGAAGCAGCCCAGAATTGGCGACAGCAATTATTAGAAGATGACAGACAGCATTTAGCAGTTTATGCAGGCGGACTGTACCCGTTTAAAGGGGTTGATATGTTGGTGGATGTGGCTAAGGAATTGCCGCGAGTTCAATTTGCGATCGCGGGCGGTGATTCATCCCAAGTAACAGCCTACCAGCAGTTAGCAAAAGACAAACAAGTTAACAACATTAAATTTCTCGGCTACCTCCCTCAAAATCAACTTGCTAGCTTGCTGCAAGCAGCCGATGTTTTGACTCACCCGCACTGTTTGACAGAGGCCGCGACGTTCACATCTCCTTTAAAATTCTTTGATTACATGGCATCGGGAACTCCGATTGTAGCGACGGAGATTGCATCTTTAATGGAATTTAAATCGGGAAATATAGCAGCAACTTGGTGCCAACCGGATAACCCGTATGAATTTGCAAAAAGCATTCAAGCTTGTTTAACAAAATATCCCAGGAAGGTCGCAGGTTATGCAGAAACGATGGATTTTGTCAAGCAATTTTCCTGGGAAAATAGGATACAGAAAATTATGGGTTATGTAGATGACCAAGTGCGATCGCAAATTATTCATTAATCCTCATCCGATAATTTTAAAATCCGTAGGGGCGGGTTTTACCAACCATAATCGCCTCAAATAAACAATCTCATAAACCCGCCCTGCCCACACGCAAAAACCAGATTTATTATTAGATATGAACCCAAAAATCATCGGCACAATCACCACCTACCCAGGCATGAACCAAAGCGACTGGCTGTGGCAACAAACCCCCCAAAACTTCGGCAACTGGCGCAACATTCAAATGCTAGCCAACCACCCAGAACCAGACTTTTTACTCATGTATCAATTCGACTTTCCCCGATCGCCAAAACAGCAATCCTGGCTCGACAAAATTCGCCGCCCAAGCCCCCAAAACCCAGAAAACGACATTCGAGAAAAATTGCGCGGTGTCCCCAAGGAACGCATAATTTACCTAATCCGCGAGCCACCATTACCAGAAGTTATTGAAATTACCAAAGCCAACTACGAACAAGCCAAACTTTATTGCGGTTACGTTTCCGGGCCAGACGACTTCGCCCCAAAACCCGATTATATGCCCGCGATTTGGTATCACTCTAACTCGTTTCGAGAACTAGATGAAATGCCTGCGCCGCCGAAAACTAAACCCTGTTCTTGGATTACTTCAGGTGTTAGCCGCAGCGCCAATCACCGACACCGATTAGACTTTATCAAATTGCTGCAATCAGAAGAATTGGATTTTGACCTTTACGGGCGAAACTTGCCAACTTGGGCGCGCGGGAACGGGACTGTAAACAATAAATGGCACGCCGTCGCGCCATACTATTACAACTTAGCTATTGAAAATTATGCAGAAAACGATTTGTATGTCAGCGAGAAGCTTTGGGATGCTTTATTAGCTTGGTGTTTGCCAATTTATTACGGCGGTTCGGCGGCGGATAAATTGTTGCCGGCGGGGAGCTTTCTGCGGCTGCCGAGTTTGGATGAGAAAGGAGTAGAATTTATTAAAGAGGTTGTGGCTACGCCGGATTATTGGCATGAAGCGAGGGAGAAAATTGCCGAAGCTAGACAAATCATTCTCCACGAATTGAACCTGCTTAATTGGCTGTCTAAGTTTGTATCTTAGGAAATAAATAGCGCAATGACAGAAAACCAAAGTCAACCCAGAGAATATGATGCCGTCAAGGGCGGTGAATCTCAAGTGCCATTGAGTGCAGCCGTTTTAGGCGGGATTCCCGGCGTTAAGAGTCGTTTGGCTTCACCGATTGTCGAGGTGAAAATTGCTGCACTGTCTGAAGCGCTCAAATATGGAGATGCAGGTTTAGATTTAATAATGGGGGCACTGCAAGATGAATCAATGAAGGTGAAGTTGGCTGCATATTTGCTCCTGCAAAAGAGAGAACATTTAAAGGAAAAGTTGCATTTACCAAACAATTTGCCTATCTTTGAGTTTGATGTCATCACCGTTGATCCTAAAGGAACAGAAAACAGTCGTAATACGTCCTCTGCTCGCTTCTTCCCAGAAGACTTAGGTAACGGAGTTATGCTGGAAATGGTTTATATTTCAGGTGGCACATTTATAATGGGTTCGCCAGTAACAGAGAAACTTATAGATGATTTTGCAAGGCCGCAGCATCAAGTAACCGTACCCGCTTTTTATGCAGGCAAATATCCCATCACCCAAGCACAGTGGCAAGCAGTGATGGGAAACCAACCCTCCTATTTCAAAAGTGAAAAACTTCCTGTAGAACAAGTATCCTGGAATGATGCCGTCGAATTCTGTGGCAAACTATCGCAAAAAACCGGGAAAAAGTATCGCCTCCTGAGTGAAGCAGAATGGGAATACGCCTGTCGAGCCGGCACAACAACCCCATTTCATTTTGGGGAAACTATTACATTCAATCTAGCGAATTACAAGCAAAATGAGTTCTGTCGTGTTCCAAAATCGCCAGTTAACCGTCGAAAAACAACTAATGTCGGGAGTTTTCCTCCGAATGCTTTTGGACTTTACGATATGCACGGGAACGTTTGTGAATGGTGCAGTGATAGGCGGCACAGTAGCTACATCGACGCGCCTTCTGACGGGAGTTCTTGGGAAACTGGTACAGATGATAACCGAGTTCTGCGTGGCGGTTCCTGGGAAGATGAGGCTCCCTATTGCCGTAGCATGAGTCGTTATGGGTATTTGGCAGGTGAGGGTCACAGATACTGGGGTTTTCGTGTAGCTTGTTCTTTGGATATTCCTATTTCCTAGCCTCCCCCCGATCGCCCTCCTCTACCATTTTAGTAAATGATTCGGCGGTGGAAACCGCAACTACATAAACCAAGTCCGCCTTCGCGAGACTATATATATGAATGGAATTTGCACGCTAGCCAACGATACAGTTTACGACCAACTAATTGCCTTGCTCAACAGTATTGAAGTTATCTTAGGCTCAAATACTCCTGTCTGTATTTATCCTTTCGACGAGCAAATAGAGCAAATCCAAACTGAAATTGTTAACCGTCCCAACGTCTTTATTTATGAAGATAGCGCATCTATTCAGCGATGGGATAAATTCATGCAAGCAGCCGCACCAGAGCGTTTGAACCGCAAAAAATTCCGGCTTTACGGCGCACATCGGCGCTTTTGCGCTTTCGACGGCCCGTTTGAAAAGTTTATCTATATGGATGCGGATACTTTGGTGATGAATTCCCTTGATGCGGTTTTTCAGAAGTTAGAGGAATCGGATTTTGTGGTTTATGATTTTCAATTTCTATCCCCAACTAAAGTCTACAATATTCAGTCACCCAAACTCCTCGAAGTTTTTGAGCAAAATCGGATAGACTCGGAAATATTTTGTTCGGGATTTTACGCCAGCAAGCAAGGATTATTTGAGCAAGATACTAGGGAATGGCTGTTAGCTCAACTGCAATCGGGCGAGGCGGAAATTCTCTATGAAGGTGCGGGAGAACAGCCGTTGCTCAATTATATGGTGATGAAAACGGGGATGAATAGCTATAATTTTGCTTACAGCCTCCCGGATGGCGAAAAAACTGGGTGTAGCATCACTTCTAAACATTTTGAAGACCAAGATCGGATTTTGTACGACAAGGGAAACCGACTTACTTACATTCATTATATTGGTGTGCCGCCGGATGTAATTCGGAGAGTTTGTGCGGGCGAAAATATTGAGTTTCCCTATCGCGATTTGTTTCTGCATTACCGCTATCTCCGCGAACCATCCAAGCGTCCGATTTTTGCCCAAGCGCCAAAGTCTTATACTGAGGTTTCTACGCCGAATTTGTTAAAAAGGGTATTGAGAAGGTTGAGGATAAATGTATGAGTCGCGGTATTTATATTGTTGCGAATGATAAGGTGATCGAAAGTGCGATCGCCCTTTTAAACAGCATACGTCTGTACAATTGTCAAGTACCAATTTTTTTGATTCCCTTCGACGACAATTATCAGCAAGTCGCAGCCGCACTCAGCAGTCTCCACGGGGTGCGATTGTTCCCAAATCTGGAGTTTGTGGAACAGTTTACCAGAGAAATTGGCCAAATGTTCGATCGCAACTTTTTAGCCCTCCCCAACAAAATGCGAAAACTCGCCGCCTGGTTTGGCCCCCTAGACGAATTTCTGTACATCGATACCGATATCATCGTCTTTGAAGACATCGCAGACAACTTAAACAAACTATCAGAAGTAGACTTTTTTTGCTGCGACTACCACCACCTCAGCGAAAAACTGCGAAATGTATTTTCACCCGCTGTAAAAGAACAGAATATCTTTACCGACTCACAGCTTCAAGATGTATTCAACAGCGGTTTTTGGGCTTCTAGAAAAGGAACTATTACAGAAGCGCAAATGTATGGAATTTTGCGAGAATGTTCGCAGCATCGAGAATATTTTGACTTTACTCAAAATGTTACAGACCAACCTCTACTAAATTATATGATTCTTAAGCTGATTCCCAAGCGCTGCAACCTTGTTAAAGATTCAGCAAGCGAACCGGGAAGCTGGGCTGGTTCCAAGCATTTTCAAGAAATAGATTATGTTCTTTATGACCAAGGCAAAAGGTTAAAATATATTCACTGGGCGGGAATAACAATTAAATCGGGTAGTCCTTATTGGCAACTTTGGAAACATTATCGTTATCTCAATGAGAAACCACCAAATTTAGTGCAAAAAATATTTCGTGCTTTCACTAGGTGAGGATAAAATCATATGTTGTCTTATTATCAACCAGCTTTCAAGAACAGGCAAGATGCCTGTTCCACAATTCCTAAATTTGGGGGTGTTTTTGACACCAGACAAGCTTTCAAGAACAGGCAAGATGCCTGTTCCACAATTCATAAATTTTTTGGTTTTTTTGACACCAAACAAGCTTTGGAGAACAGGCAAGATGCCTGTTCCACAATTCATAAATCTTGTTGTGTTTTTGACACCCAACAAGTTTTGAAGAACAGGCATCTTGCCTGTTCCACAATTCATAAATTTTCTGGTGTTTTTGACACCAAACAAGTTTTGAATGAGTACAATTCTTCAATCTAAAATCTAAAATCTAAAATCTAAAATCCGATGACTGATGGCATTTATATTCTAGCAAATGATGTTGTTTTCGACCACTTAGTCGCTTTATTGAACAGTCTCGAAGTCAATGGGGCAAAAAATATTCCTGTTTGCATCATTCCCTACGATGATAACCTGAAAAAAGTGCGATCGCACATTTGCCGCCTACAGAATGTAACCCTGTTTGAAAATACCGATTCCATCCATTTTTGGGAAGACTTTGCGACTCAAGCTTGGACATCTCACTGCAAGGCTCAAAAAGTTTGGCAGGCTAAAGGTTGGCGACCAGTTCACTGTTTGGGAATGCACCGAAAATTTTGCTGTTTTGACGGCCCTTTTGACAAATTTGTCTATTTTGACTGCGACACTCTGTTAATGGGTTCTCTGGATTACATCTATCAAAAACTTGATGAATTTGATTGGGTAGCCAACGATTTTCAATACAAGTCTGATCTCAATTATGTATTTGATTTGTCATCCCCAAAATTGGCAGAAATTTTTAATTATGACCGACTGGAATCTCATATTTTTTGTGCGGGTTGGTTTGCTTCAAAAAAAGGCATTTTAAATCGGCATAACTCAAGCCAACTTTTAGATAAATTAACTTCAGGCGAAGCAGAAATTTTGTCTTTGCGGGGAACTGACCAACCTTTGTTTAACTATTTAGTCGCCCGTAGCGGCATCTCTTTTTATAACTTTGCTTATCGTCAACCTGCACAGGTAACGGGCAATCATTGGTCTTCTCAATTTGATGTGATAGATTATGTTCTATACGATAAAGGGCGGCGGCTGACTTACTTGCATTACATGAGTATTTCGGCTGCAAAGTTTACTCGATTGTGTGCTGGCGAAGATATTGAGATTCCGTACCGAGATGTATTTCTGCACTACCGCTATTTGAATTCGCCGCAAACACAACCAAAACTCACGCCTCCAAATTTGCTAGTTCGCTGGCAGAGAAATCTCAAAAGTTGGGGAATTCAAAAAGTTAATAATGTTCAATTTAAGTTGCGGAATTTCTGGGATAGATAGCATCTAACTGTACTCTAACTGTACAAAGACTGAATCCACTCCCATTCCTGCCTTAAACCTTCTTCTAAAGCAACCTGCGGCTGATAACCTAAGATTTTCTGGGCTTTAGACACATCCGCGCTAGTGTGCCGCGCGTCTCCCCTCGCAGCTTCGGTAAAATCTATCCGAATAGGTCGATCGACAATTCTCTCTATTGTATCAATAACTTCTTTCAAAACCACCCGACTTCCCCCACCAATATTAAAAACTTCCCCCGCAGCTTCCGCAACCTCAGCCGCCGCTAAATTCGCCGCAACGCAATCGCTGATAAACGTAAAATCCCGCGTTTGCAATCCGTCGCCGAAAATTGAAATCGCCTCGTCAAACAAAATCGACTTAAAAAACTTGTGAAAAGCCATATCGGGGCGCTGTCTGGGCCCGTAAACAGTAAAATAGCGCAGCGAAGTAGTCGGAAGACCAAAATTTTTGTAATAAAGGCCGCACAAACGTTCACCGGCTAATTTCGTAATTCCGTAGGGAGAAACCGGCTGCGGACAAGCGTTTTCATTTGTGGGAAAAGATTCAGCATTGCCGTAAATTGAAGAAGAAGAAGCATAGACAAACTTTTGCAATCTTGGCGCATCTTTGGCCGCTTCTAACAATACTTGAGTGCTGTTAATATTGCGTTCGGTATAGCTGCGAAAACCGTCGCCCCAGCTAGCACGAACTCCTGCTTGCGCCGCCTGATGAAATATTACCTTAGCATCGGATAAAAGCGATCGCCAATTCAGAGACAAAATATCGCCTTCCACCAATTCAAAACCCGGATACTTTTCAAATCGTGCAATATTTTTGCGCTTAAGAGCCGGATCGTAATAATCGTTGAACTCATCAACACCGATCACCGTCTCCCCTCGATTTAAAAGAGTTTCTACTAAATTAGAGCCAATAAATCCCGCCGCACCCGTAACAATTAAAATACTCATTCGATTTTAGATTTTAGATTTTAGATTTTAGATTTTAAAAATTTTACACCAATTATTGCCTAAGTTGTCATCTTCTTCTTTCTCTTCCTCTGCGTACTCTGCGTTCTCTGCGGTTCAAAAAGCATCAAATAGGATAATACTAGATAGCTATCAACCCCATTGCTTCTCACAAAAGAGGTTGATAGTTAACTTTCATTGTTCAAAAGAATCTAAATCCAGTGCTTGGGAACCTCCGCGTTCTAACTCGATCAAAAGCTTACCTAGCTGAGTCCAAACTAGCCAGCCCGTGAGTAGGGTCAGCGGCAAAGCTAGCGCATAACAAAGTAGTTTGGGGAAGCCAAAAATCTCCATCCCCGAAGCTAAAAATACACAAATACCGCCCGCCATTCCCAGAAAAGGTATGACCAATTGCAGCCTTGGCAGGTTAGCCAAGGTGCGAGTAGAACGATTTTTAGACCACTGTTGTACCGATTGTTTGAGAGTTGCTTCAAATGCTACGCCGGAAGCCATACCTGCTAGTAATCCAGCCGACATTAAAAAATAGGGAGGTTCTGGAAAATAATACACGAATAATTCCTTAATTTGGGTAATTGGGAATGGGGAATGGGGAATGGGGAATGGGGCATTGGGCATTGGGCATTGGGCATTGGGAATTGGGCATTGGGCATTGGGAATTGGGAATTGGGAATTGGGAATGGGAAATGGGGAATGGGCAAGAGTAGAATTATTTTTCTTCCTTCTTCCTTCTTCCTTCTTCCTTCTTCCTTCTTCCTTCTTCCTTCTTCCTTCTTCCTTCTTCCTTCTTCCCTCTTCCTTCTTCCTTCTTCCCTCTTCCTTCTTCCTTCTTCCTTCTAATTAAAATCGAGTTAGCGCGGCTGCTCCTGCTGTGGAAAACTCCGTCAAAGCGCCTAGAGCAACGTTGAACAAGCGACTGGGCTGCAAATCTTCCTTGACTAAGTTCCACAGGCTGCGAACTTCTTCGGTGTGGATTCGATCGTCCTCAATCAAAGCTAACATTAGCTGGCGTCTCAAAAACGACCCTTCCTCTGACAGCAAAAATTGCAAGCCTAGTTGTGCTGTGGGGAGCAAGTCGAAACTGCGATCCGATCGGGCGATCGCGATCATGTCCTCTAACCTGTTCCACTGGAATTTGCCATCTTTGAATAATACCTCAATCAGACGCCGCCGCAGTGCCGGAGATTCTCCGTTCAACAAACGCCGCGCTACATAAGGATACGCCACCTCGACTATCTTGAAATTCGGATTCAGCGTCAGGGCCAAACCTTCTTCTGTCACCAGAGAGCGAATAATTAAGGCAAATTTCGCCGGCACTCGGAAAGGATAATCGTACATCAACTCCGAAAACTGGTCTGTAATCGTCTTGAAGTTAAAATCTGACACCTTTTCGCCGACGATATCACCCAGTACAGATTCCAGCGCCGGGACGATCGGCATAATATCTGTATCTGGAGTCAAAAAGCCAAGTTTGACAAAATCCTTGGCTAATTGTAAGTAATCTTTGTTGATCAAATGAACGACAGAATCAACCAAAGTTTCTTTAGTTGTTTCTTCCATCTGATCCATCATCCCAAAATCAATGTAAGCCATGCGGCCGTCCGCTAAGGCAAACAGATTTCCCGGATGGGGGTCAGCATGAAAAAATCCGTGTTCCAGCAACTGCCGCAAACCGCTGCGGACTCCGACTTCAATTAAACTATCGGTATCCAAACCTGCGGCTTTAACACTTGCCATATCTGTCAGCTTGATGCCGTCAATCCATTCGAGAGTCAGAACGCAGTTTGAAGTATAGCGCCAGTAAATGCTCGGAACTTTTACTGTCGGGTCGTCGGCAAAATTTGTAGCAAATTTCTCGGCGTTGCGGCCTTCATTGATATAATCAATTTCCTCGAACAATTTGATACCGAATTCATCGACGATCAAACAGAGGTCGTGACCGAGATTCAGCGGCAACAAGGGGCCCAACCATCCAGCGGCCCAGCGCATTAAATAAAGGTCAAGGCTCAAGACGGGCAGCAAATTCGGTCGCTGAACCTTGACTGCTACTGCTTCCCCGGTGAGGAGGCGAGCTCGGTAGACTTGACCGAGACTTGCCGCAGCGACAGGTTCGGGGGAGATTTCGCTATAGGTTTCGCTAATTTTGCGATCGAGTTGCGCTTCAATAATCTCGAAAGCGCGCACCGAGTCAAACGGCGGCAATTGATCCTGAAGTTTGATCAATTCTTCGAGAAAGTCTTTGCGGATCAAATCCGGTCTGGTAGAAAGTGCTTGGCCGACTTTAATGAAAGTGGGGCCCAAGCGAGTGAGTATTTGTCGCAGGTGGGCGGCCCGTTCCGGCTGGTGTGCTGCGACTTCGTGCTGCCAACTGTCCCACAGCATCCCCAGCACAAAGCCCGCAAAAGACCAAATAACGGTAATTGCGCGCCAAATTGCTTTCCAAGGACGGTTGCGGTAATACTGAGCGATCGCTTGTGGATCGTAGCGTCTAGCCTGAGTGAATTGATACTGAGGCACTCGTTTATTTTCCTCTTATCTTCTGAAAATTACAGGTTAAATTGAGAATTGGGCATCGGCCATCGGGCATCGGGCATCGGGCATCGGCCATCGGGCATCGGGCATCGGGCATCGGGCATCGGCCTTCCCAGGGCATCGGGCATCGGGCATCGGGCATCGGGGATTAGAAGTCGAAAGTTCCAACATTCTTTATTCTTCCTTCTTCCTTCTTCCTTCTTCCTTCTTCCCTCTTCCCTCTTCCTGAAATCCGTTACATCCGTTACATCCGTTACAGAATCCGTTGCCGAACTTCCTTCATCATTGACCGATCGCATTGCAAGGTTTAGGCGAGCGGAAAATGCACCCGTTCGAGGCGGATTGCTAGCCTAAATTTGTTTCTTTTCATTAAATATAGTACATAAAAGTACAAGTGATCAGTCAAAATACTTAACAGCTCTCCCTGACCGCTGCACATTCTCACAGCAATGCAACCCTGCAATTCTTTTCTCCTCCTGCATTTCCCTCGCTGATGCCATCGCGCCAACGCTACCGGATGCGATCGGCTTTTGCCAAGCAATCTTTCAGACCATAAATCGTCCGCTCTTGTTGATCCCTCGACAGTTCCGGGAACATCGGCAAAGACAAGACTTGGCTGCAAACTTGCTCAGCCTTTGGCAATTGACCGGCAGAATAGCCCAAAGATTTGTAAACAGGTTGCAGGTGCAAAGGTAACGGATAGTAAACCATCGAACCGATGCCGCATTCCTGCAACTGAGCTCGCATCGAATCTCGAAAATCGCCAGAGGGATTTTGCGCGTCTTCTGGACTTGTCAGCCGGATCGTGTATTGATTCCAAACTCCTTTTGCTTCGGGCAATTCTTTGGGGAGGGCAACTCCGGGCACGCGGGAGAGAAATTCGCTGTAAAGTGCCGCTTTCTCCTGCCGCTGAGCGTTCCAACTGTCGAGATACCGCAATTTAATGCTGAGAATCACCGCTTGCAGGGCATCTAAACGGCTGTTGTATCCGATTTCTTCGTAGAAATACCTAGAAGACTGTCCGTGTTCTTTGAGCATTCGCATGGAAGCTGCGAGGGCTGGATCGTTTGTCGTCACCGCGCCACCATCACCGCAAGCGCCTAAATTTTTGGTCGGATAAAAACTGAAGCAGCCGACATGGCCGATGCTGCCGACTTTTCGAGACTGCCACTGGGCCCCGACAGACTGGGCGCAATCTTCAATTACGGCTAAATTGTGCCGAGTCGCAATTTCCATCAACCGAGTCATGTCTACCGGTTGGCCGAAGATGTGCACTGGCATAATTGCCTTGGTTTTGTCGGTAATTGCCGCTTCGAGGAGCTCGACATCCAGATTAAAAGTCTCGCTGTCAATATCGACAAATACTGGAGTCGCACCGACGGCGCTAATTGTCTCAGCCGAAGCAAAAAAGGTAAAAGGAGTGGTAATCACTTCATCGCCGGGGCCAATTTTGAGAGCTCGCAAGGCCAAAATCAGGGCATCGGTGCCGGAGTTGCAGCCAACGCACTCGGAAACGCCGATGTAGTCGGCGAACTCTCGTTCAAAACTCTTCACGCCCGGGCCGCCTACGTAGCCGCCAGAGGCAAGCACTTTTTGCACCGCAGCGGTTATCTCGTCGCCAATCTGGGCGTATTGGCGGGTTAAGTCGAGGGGGGGAACATTATTCACTCTTCACACCATAAATTTCAAGCATTATCAAAGCAAATTCTTGCAGCAAAACTGTTTCTCAGAAACCTTTATTGCAATATCTTATATTTGGACAGGCAAACAATCACATTATCGAAAGGGTGGGCCGGTGTTAATTGAGCTAGATTTTACAGATTTGGGTTGGGCTTTGGGGATGGTGGCGATCGCGATCGGGCTTTCGGCGTGGCAGCAATTGGGATTGGAGGGGGCGATCGCGATCGCCGCAGGGCGCACCCTGATCCAGCTAATCTTAGTCGGGTACGTGCTCGCAGTCGTATTTGACCCGGAGGGGAAAAATCCTTGGCTGGTTTTAGCAGTTTTAGCAATCATGCTGACAACAGCTAGCATGGTTGCCAGCAACCGCATCAGCAAAAAAATCAAGAACTTACTGCCCTTAGTTTGGGGTTCAATTTTTATCAGTACGGCCTTGACTCTCGCCTATACAAACTTGCTAATTTTGCAACCTGACCCTTGGTACGAACCGCAATACCTGATTCCTTTAGCGGGTATGATTTTGGGCAATGCCATGAACTCCGGGGCGCTCGCGGGCGAAAGACTTGTCAGTACAGTTAATAGCAGCCAGTTAGAAATAGAAACCCATTTAAGTTTAGGTTCGACGCCGCAGCAAGCAGTAAAGCAGTACCGCAAAGATGCCATCAAAGCTGGATTAATCCCGCTGTTAAATACAATGACGGTGGTAGGAATAGTAACTTTACCCGGAATGATGACAGGTCAAATGCTGAGCGGTGTCAGTCCTCTCGATGCAGCATCTTACCAGATTTTGATTATGTTTGTGTTAGCGCTGGCAACTGTAATCGCAACTCTGCTGTTGACTGAGGGATTGTCCCGGAAGTTTTTTAATCAAGATGCACAATTGATCAAATGGTAATTGGGAATTGGTGATTGTAGATGTAAATTGATGATTACCGTAGGGGCGGGTTCACCAATATCTCCCATACAAATGATAAATATCATAAACCCGCCCCGCCCGTGACTTTATCGACCACAATATCCGGTGGGGGCAGGTTTAGGGAATATCGGGCTGATCTTACTCAGCAGATCCAATGATTGGAATTAATCGTTCCTCGATTTCATTAATATAGGCTGTTAACCCTGTATTAACACCGTTTTTTCGTAGAAGTTCCAGACTCGTCTCTTCCCAGCACTGTTGTTCGCGTTCCATCTTGCCACCTGTTAGCTTTTCGACAACAACTTTAGGATTTCTAATGCGATCGGGTTCTTTCCATGAGTTAGAGCGTAATTTGTGTGACTCATTACAAGGATTAAACGTCAATTGGGCCGTTATCTCTTGAAGAATTTGTTCTTCCTCTTGATTAGATGGAATAAACCCATTCAATACCCAGGCTTCCCGCATTCTGTCGGCTGTACCAATAATAATTTCTAATTTAGGTTGTCGATTGATGTGTTCAGAACGTGCTTGCTCAATACCTTCTCTTCGCTGAGGTTGATTGTCTAAATCCCGGATCAGGATAACTGCTTTAATCTGTCGTGTTTTTTGAAGAAATCGTACTAAATTCAGAATTTTTATAGCGGCTGCACCATCAGCTTTTAATGCTCCATCTTTACCATGACCTAAATACCTTGGTGGACGAAATCCTAAGCTTTGTTGCAAATTGTGTATAATTTGATTAATATCTTGCCAACAGGAATGTTCTGTATTTTCTTGTAAGCCACTCCAACGAAATAAATATTGAAGCTGTCCCGGTTCTAACCAATCAATTTTATCCACTAAAAGGCGATCGGCTAATTTAGTAGCGGTTCGTGCATCTGCGCTACTTTCCACAATCACCACAAACTCAATCATTTATTTCTCCTGCAACCACCCAATCTTCTCCCTCCGCATCCCAGAATTCTCCAGTGGTTAAAGTTTGTTTTGCCCATTCTACATCAGGATGTTCATCCAAGCGTTTGCAACGAGTCACACCTGAATTGTTGTTACTTAATACATGAACTTGAGAAGGAAGAAGTTCATCCACAATGTAAGGAGAATGGGTAGAAAAAATAATTTGCAGATTGGGGCTGTCTTGAAGAATTTCCTTAAAAACAGCGATTAATTCTCGTTGCGCTTTTGGATGGAGTCCCTGTTCAACATCATCTAGTAACACTAAATTAGGTTGATTGGGATTCATCAAAACAGTCAGTAATCCTAGAGCGAGCATTGTTCCTTCGCTAATGGCATGGGCTGGTATACGCTTACCAGTATTCATGTCTAGGACAACTTCTTTCCCTACAATTTCCTGACTTTCTTCGTAGGAGATAGATTTGCCATCGACTTCGATTAAGCGTTGGCGATTGACCATAACTTTAGCTCGCCTTACCCCTACCTCGCGTACACCTGGTACAATCCGTTTCAACATTTCCTCTAAATATTGAAATTCATCTGGAGCTTCGTCACGAAGATAGTCTAAGGTAGGTGCTAACCCTGAACCATCGAACTCAACTCGCGGTGTAATTGCATCGCTGTAAGCTGCTTTTGCAAGATTAGTAGCTACGAGCTTAAGATGAACTGCGTTTCTCAAAGATTGCTGAATTGGCTCTTCAGTAGTCATTAAGGAAGTTTCAGAGATTACTTGGCTATATTCCGGGTTTTTATCGGCATTCCATGATGCTCTAAAAGTCCACTTATGATTAACGGTTTGTCTCCAGTCATAAGAAGCTTTCCAATCATTTCTCTCTGGGTTTTTCCAAAAACCCGTTGCAGTAACAGAGATATTATCTTGCCCCATTGTTGTAATAAATTGAGGCGCTCTTTCATGCTGAAAAATATTTTCAAATGATGAATTAGCAAGCCGACTGAGATAATGCAATGCTTGCAAAACAGATGTTTTACCAGAACTGTTTTGTCCTACGAGTGCGTGTAGGCGTGAACTATCTAAACTAAGTTCTGTATCTTTATGACTTTTGAAGTTATGAAGTTTGACCTTTTCTAGCATTTGATTGCTAATATTATTTTATACAGTTTGATTGCCGAGCTTGTAGTGTGTGTTCGGATGTTCTAAGTTGTTAGCGCGCATTTAATTGTAACAATCATGTTTCTTGAAACAATGAGTGGGGCGTTGCTCCTAGCCCGCCCCAAAAACTAAAATTAAATGCCGTAACAGCTTATTTCGGTTCGTGACTCCCAATCCGCTGGCCTTCGCCATCGTACACCTGCATCGGGATTTTGGCGTTTTCGGCGATCGCCTCCAAAGCTTTTTGCAACGTTTGAACGTGGTTTTCTACAGCTTGGCGAGACTTCACAGCATTGTTGTTGTTTGCTTGAATGAAAGTTTGTTGCAATTTCTGCACGTAACCTGGAGTCATCTGCACCGCAATCAAATCTTTGCTAACAGTATAGTCGCAAATCTTGGGGTTGCCTTTGCAAGTTCTATCTAAATCGGTGCGGGCTTTTTGCAGGTTCCTTTCTTCCTGCAACTTTACTTCTGCTTGCTGCAATGAAGTTTTGTAGGAAGCTATCAGCGGTTGGGCTTTCTGAGAATAGGCAGTTGCCGCCGGCACTTGCTCCGCGTAACTCAAAGCTCTTCGCCAGGATTCTGATGCTTTAAACCAGGCGTTTTTGCCCTCAAAAATTCGAGCTTCCGCTGCTAAAGTCACAGCTTGAGTATAGGCATTTTCCGAAATTCCTTCGACATTTTTGCGCTCGCGAGCTTCTGAAAGTTTGGTTTCGTATTTGGGAACTAGCAGTTTAGCTTGTTGGTAAGATGTCGTGCCCGTGGGAATTTCTGATAGGATTGCGAGGGATTCTTCCCAACCTGCTTGCACTTGATCCCAAGTCTCGGCAGTAGTCGCTACTGCTTCGCGAGCTTCTGCTATTTGGGCTGTATTTTTGGCCGCGAGCAGCGTTTTTTCGGCTTTTTTCTCTGTGCTTAACTGCCGATTTCCTGTTGCTACATTCTTCCGGTATTCCTTCGTTTTTCTCTGAGCAAATGGATACACTGGGCTGTCTGTGGGGATTTCTCCGAGTTCGGCGATCGCACTTTGCCACAGAGCTTGCGCTTCCTGCCCGTCCTCGGCAGAATAAGGCGGATTTTGGGTTTTCTGGGCTGCTGACTGTGCGAGGCGCGCTGCATCGATCGCAGAGTTTAAATTCTGATTTTGCGAACGGTAGATTTCCAGAGCGCTTTGAGCTTCACCGCGATGAATTGACCATGAGGGAATCGGTTCCAAAAGGGCGATCGCCTGTTTTAACTGTCGCTGCGCTTCTTGGGGGCTGTTGGCAACTTTTGACGTTTTCAGCGTCTTCGTCGAATTCTCGCTCAACTGTTTGGCATTAGCTAATGCAGGACATCCTCCGATGACGCAGGGGCGGCTCAGCATATAATAACCGCCTGCCAAAATTAGCGCCGCCATGCTGACCATTCCTGCAGCAGCCAGCATCGCAAACGGTGAATGCTTAGGTTTTTGGGCAACTGTTACCGCTTCCATATCCAGCGGATTGAAGGGATTGTCTGCAATATCTGCCGGGATTGCTTGCACGCTGAAGGCGATCGGCTCGGAATTGCTGGAACTCTCAGACAAATTGGGGAAATATTCTTCATCCCACGCATCTTTCCCATCCGTTTCTAACGGTATCTCATCCTCTACATCCGCCGTCTCTGCCACATTTTCTGTTAATACTATCCCGGTTTCTTCAGCAGGGAGATTCTCGGTTTTTTTGAACAACAGCACTGCTTTGGGTCTTGACAAAACAGGGTTGTGCATGGTAAAAGAATGGAAAGCATAAGGCTGTTTTTGCCCGGTAATTTTTAGGCAAAGTCCAATCTGTTGAATAGATTCGGGTTCTATTTCGAGAATTGCTGCTTCTAGCACCGCAAAAGTCGGTTTGGCTTTGAGAACTAAACTGCGCGGGTGTTCTCCCACAACCGTTAAAGATTCATCTCGAAAATCACAACTAATATAAAGCGGTAAGTTTTTAAATCCGGCTGCTTGCAAGTGTTGCTGCAATTTTACTTCTAGAATTTGGGCGTTGCTTTGTCGCGTTGCTGCTGTCATATTTTCTCCTCTGTCTAATCTCACCACTTTCGATTTTAGATGTTGAATTTTAGATTTTAGATTGCAGAACCGTCGGGATTTTTGATTTGTTTGAACTTTGACCCGGATTCATTCCAAATCTTAACTCTGAAAATTCAAGTCGCCACAAAATCTTAACTCTCAAATCTCAGCTTGCAAAGCCTGTCCATAACTTTCGCTGTAATAAACTTGAGTCACGTCAAAACGTCCGCCATATTGTTTCAAAGGTGCTGCTGCATAACCAAGCGGCAGCAAACAGCAAACATCTACTTCTTCGGGAATTTGAAAGGCTTCTTTCACCTTAGCGCTGACAAAACCTTCCATCGGACAACTGTCTACCCCAAAACTTTTAGCTGCAATCATTAAGTGGGCTACTGCGAGCATTGTATGTCTGTTTGTCCAAGCTTCTAGGGACTCGAAGCAGGGACGGTTCTCGAACAATTGCGGGATTGCTTGTCGCATATAACCGGCTAAATTGTCATTCATTGCGCCTGTGGTTTTGCCCAATTCGATGACGGCTTCGGTGTTTTCGGGCCGGGCGGCGCGTCGATCGCCACAACAGATTAATACTGTTGGGGCTTCTACCACTTGGCGCTGATCGAAGGCGCAAGCTTTTAATTTTTCTTTGCTGGCTGCGTTTTGAATTACGATAAACCGCCAAGGCTGCAAGTTGTAACCAGAGGGCGATCGCACTCCCAATCGCAAAATCTCTGCCAATATTGCTGGGGGAATCGGATCGGGTTGGAAGCTGCGCGCGGCCCGTCGGCTTTCGATCGCCGTTTTAACATTAATTGAAGGTTGGATTTCAATTGTCATGGATAATTGGTAATTGGTAATTGGTAATTGGGCATTGGGCATGGGGATTGGGGCATTGGGCATTGGGCATTGGGCATTGGGCATTGGGATTGGTAACTTAAAAAAGTTGAATTGTTTTTCTTCCTTCTTCCTTCTTCCCTCTGCCTTCTGCCTTCTTCCTTCTTCCTTCTTCCTTCGTCATCATCCCAAGCCCAACTCGCGCTTGAGCAAATTAATCGACTTAGATCCGATGTAATTTTCGGAGCATATCAGTTGCGGGGGACGAATAATATCTTCTCTAGCCGCATTGATGGCAGCTTTTACTGTAGCAAAACTCGGTTGGTCGCAAAAAATTGTTCTGGCCGATCGCACGATCGAGTTAATCTTGTACTCGTCTGACACCAAGGCCGTCATCACCAGCAAATCCTCTCCCCGGATGCTGTGGATGATGACTTCGGTCGATCGTAGCATTCCCGGACTCAGGCTAACGAGACCCAAATAACTGTCTTTCGGCAAACCCCCGACTAGCTGGATTTCCTGGCTGTAGTCGTAGATGTCTACGGGAATCACTCGCACCGAACGCGGTGCCGAAATCGATTCTGCTTCTCCGATAAAATATCGGCTGGTGATCACAGTTCCCGAAGAGATTTGATCCAAAAAAGTACCTAGCTGTTCCATCGGCACTAACTGTATGGGAATGCGGAGAGCTTGTTCGAGTTCTTTCGCCATCAGTTCACCCACGCCGATGTCTTCTGTGGGGGCTGTAACGACCACGCGGGCGCTGCACCTGAGCCGCCAGTCAATTTCGGCCAAAAATAATTCCCTCGCTTGGTTGAGCGTACAGCCCTGTCCCAGCAGTTGATCGATACTTCCTTGCACTATTTTGTTGGCAAGGGGATATTCTTCGAGGATCGGAGATTTGAGTTTGTTGCCGCCTTCGTTGCCTAGGGCGCGGACGTAAATGCCCGATCCTGCTTGGGCTTCTACGAGTCCGGTATTTTCGAGCTGGCGGTATACTTTGCTGATGGTGTTGCGGTGCAAACCCGTCTGCATGGCTAGCTGTCTGGTGCTGGGCAAGCGGTGTCCGGGCGGAAATTGTCGCGAGGCGATCGCAAACCTAATTTGATTGAATAGTTGGGTGGATGCTGGAATATCGCTATCGGTTTGAATATGAAATTGAACCATTATTAAAGGCTCCGACGACTTCAACTTAGTATTTTTATAAGGTCGAGTACCGCGCCTCGGATTGCTGCGATATCTCTGTCTATAGCATAATCTTATTTGGCTGCTCTGCTGCAGCCGTTCTGCCGAGCGGGCGATGGCGCCTTCGAGGCGATTAATCGCAGCCTGCAGAGTTTCCCTCAACAATCAGGTACTTTCAAGTCTTAGTTTTATTTACTGCTTTGTAAAACTTACCTAAACTTGTCTAAACCCATTTTTAGACACAATTCGGAGTTTACTTCCTACGCTGTTGGGTAGACGGCTAATCCCAAGATAAGTAGGCTATCCCCCTGGCTGCCGAGGGTTCCCAGTTTAAAATATTTAAACTTGCGTTAAAATCACGATCCAAAGATATGCCACAAGCAGGACAATCAAAAGTCCGAACGCTTAGTGGCATCTCTTTTTTTGTACCACAATTGGAACAAGTCTTAGTGCTAGGAAACCACTGGTCTACCAACACTCAATTAGCTCCATACATTTTTGACTTGTAGTCAAGTTGACGTTTGAACTCGTAGAATCCAAGGTCAGATATTGCTCCAGCGTTCCTTGTGATTCGCCATCATTCCTTGAAGATTCAAGTTTTCAATCTTGATTAGCTTGAAAGTTTTAACGGTGGGAGTTGTCAACTTGTGAAGGAAATCTAAACGAATATTAGCTAGCCGTGCATGGAGCCGACGGATTTTATCGTAGGTTTTACGCTGGTTTTGAGAACCTCTTACCTGTTTTGATGCTTTGCGTTGCAATTTAGCAAGTTTGGTTTTCGCACTGGCTCTTAACGGCTTTGGCGCATCAAATACCTGCTGATTTGACAGCGT
Organism: Microcoleus sp. D2_18a_B4; assembly: GCF_036702475.1. NCBI lineage: Bacteria > Bacillati > Cyanobacteriota > Cyanophyceae > Oscillatoriales > Microcoleaceae > Microcoleus > Microcoleus sp. D2_18a_B4. Next base: position 31,739 of record NZ_JAUBTL010000023.1, on the reverse strand, counting down.
GGCAAAAGAATTAATGCCTACATCGATTCCTACAGAGCTTTCAGATTGTTGAACAGGCAAACGTTCTGCATCAACACAGAATGACACAAACCAACGACTTCCTTCTTTTGAAACCGTAAAAGTTTGAGAAATAAAACCACATTCTAATGGTTCAAAAAGCCGAAAAGTTCCCAGCGTAGGGATTTTAATGGTGCTACCAGCGACCAACAAAACTTTGCCGTTAGACGAATCGACTGTAAAGGATTGACTGTCTCTGCGGCTGGCGAATCTTGGATGACCTGCTTTCCCAGAGCGATAACGATTGAAAGCATCTTTTAGATCGATTAACGCATTTTGGTAAACTCGACTAGATAACTGGTTCATCCAAGCAAATTCAGGCTTTTTCTTGACGTAGTTGGTGAGAACTTTCTTGACTTCGCCTATCACCTTCGAGTCGGTAAATTTCCCTTCGCTATACATTTGAGTCCGCAAGCTCAGCCCAAAGTTAAATACTACGCGCCGGAATCCTGCGTGTTTTGCCATCACGGTCGCTTCTCTGTTATTCAGTTTGAGCGCTCGTTTAATAGCAAACACAAAACTTCCTCTCAATAATCAACTAGGGAGAATTTTAGCAAACTATTTGGCACTTTAGTCAAGCTCTGCAATTTTGAGATCGCTTGCTGTTTTTCTACCCGTCAGCAAATAAGTCTGCATTGGCCCTTTACCTTTAATCTCGATCTCGCCGCGATCTTCAAATTCATATTTATCCTGCAGCAAATCATAAGTATAGTGACTGACTTGAATGCGACCTGTTATGCCGTGAGATTCCATGCGGCTGGCTGTATTTACCGCATTTCCCCACAAATCGTAAATAAATTTTTTAGTGCCGATTACCCCTGCTACCACCGGGCCGCTATTAATCCCAATGCGGAGGTCAAATTTCGCGTCTAGCTTCACATTTAATTTCTCAATTGCTACTAGCATATCCAGCGCCATTTCGGCGATCGCCTCTGCGTGGTCTGGGCGTTCAATGGGAATGCCGCCTGCTACCATGTAAGCGTCCCCGATCGTCTTGATTTTTTCTAAGCCGTGCTTCTCACTCAGTTGGTCAAAAGCTGAGAAAATTTCATTCAGCAAGTACACTAATTTAGTTGCGGACATGGTGGTAGAAATTTGGGTAAAATTCACCAAATCAGCAAAAAGAATTGTTGCTTTTTCAAACTTGTCTGCAATTACCCCCGGTTCGTGCTTCAACCGATCCACGATCGGTCCAGGCAAAATATTTAGCAGTAAACCGTCAGTTTTCCTCTGTTCTTTCTTGAGTGCAGATTCCATCTTCTTGCGCTTGGAAATGTCGTGAAAAAACACAGAAATGCCGTCGTGACTAGGAAAAGCCCGGACTTCCAACCACACTCTTAAGGGAAGATAATATTTTTCAAAACTCACTCCAACTTGTTTCGCTACAGCTCCATGATACTCTTCATAAAAATCAGAATTAACTAATTCTGGAAACTCTTCCCAAAAATTTTTACCATAAAGTTCTTCCGGCGAGCGCTGCAAAAATTGCGCTGCTTTATAATTGACGTAAGTAAATCGCCACTGGGTGTCGAAAGCAAAAAAAGCATCGCTCATTCCTTCTAAAAAATTGACAATTTGCTCGTCTGTAGAACGGAGTTTTTCTTCTACTTGTTTGTGCTTGAGCTGTGCGCGCTTTAATTTAGTTATATTTATTCGCAACTCCATTTGGGTAATAATTTGCCGTCCTAAAGTCCGCAGCGCTTCTAGCTGTTCTGGGGTGAGATTGCGAGGAACTGTATCTATCGCGCACAAAGTGCCGATCGGATAACCGTCAGGAGTTACTAGCGGGGCTCCAGCATAAAACCGAATATTTGGATCGGAAGTTACTAGCGGATTGCCGACAAAGCGATCGTCATCTAGAGCATTGGGTACAACTAGCAATTCGTTGGGATTTAAAATAGCGTGGGCGCAAAAAGCTAACTCTCTCGGAGTTTCGGGCGCTTCCAGGCCGACTTTGGATTTAAACCACTGTCGGTTAGAATCTATTAAGCTTACTAAAGCAATAGGAGTGCCGCAAATATAGGATGCTAAAGCTGTTAGATCATCAAAAGCTGCTTCGGCTTCTGTGTCGAGAATGTTGTAGCGGTGAAGTGCTTCTATTCTCTCTTCTTCGTTGCTGGGCAAAGGTGCAGCTTGCATCGGAGGCCGCGAGGATATAGGTTTGCGAACACTGCGTGGAAGTATTATTGCAGCGAATTTTCTGACTGTCGAGACCACTTTTTTAACTAATATCAAAAGATTCCTTGACCAACCTTTCTTCATTTTTATCTTTTTTCACACCTGTATAGAACTGCGTATGTGCGATATAATTGGTATCAACTTAAGCCTGAAACCCCTGATCAATGTCGCTTTTAGGTAAAGTCTAGATCCCCCTAAATCCCCCTGATTGTTGGGGAGTAGGGGTTGACTTTGAGAAGACTCCTGTCCCCCCCTTATTAAGGGGGGCGCCAGGGTGATCTAGCCTTAATAGTCAAACATCAGTCTATAACTGGGTTTGACGTTAAGTTGACACCAATGGTGCGATCGAACTCGGCTCAACTTACTTATTTACCGCAACTAACTCCTCAATCTCCGAAGCTTTTGTGGGCAATTTGCCTGTCAATACTTCTCTACCCTTTTCGCTGACAAGTATATCATCTTCTATGCGTATCCCCCGCACATCGGCGAATTTTTCCAACTCCTCCCACTTAACAAAATCTTCATATTTAGCGCGGTTTTCGGGGTTATTTAAGATTGCCGGAACTTGATAAAATCCCGGTTCGATCGATACCAGCATTCCCGGACGCAAAACTCGATTCAACCGCAAAAATCCCAACCCAAACCGACTGCTTCTCGTTCTTCCTTCTTCATAGCCAGCCAAATCTCCTAAATCTTCCATATCGTGAACATCTAAACCAATTAAATGTCCGATTCCGTGTACAAAAAATAGCGCGTGAGCATCCATTTCTACCAAATCTTCAACATTGCCCCGCAAAATACCTAAATCAACTAATCCTTCCGCCATAATCCGAGCAGCTAACAGGTGAATATCTTGATATTCCACGCCCGGACTAACTTTATCAATACAAGCATCGTGTGCTGCCAAAACTACATCATAAATCGCTCTTTGAGTCGGAGAAAACTGGCCAGAAACCGGCCAAGTGCGAGTCACATCAGCCGCCCATCCCGTTGATGTTTCCGCACCGACATCTGCTAACAGCAAATCTCCTGTTTGTAGGGGATTGTGATAATGTTCGCTGTGCAGCACTTCTCCATGCACAGTCACGATACTAGGATAGGCATAGGTCATATTTTCCGAGATGATGACACTTTCCATTGCAGCGCGCACCCCTGCTTCAATTTGAGCATTTCGAGTTGCCGCCATTCCCGCTTTGTGAGCTTCTACGGTGACAGCGGCAGCTTGACGCAATTCGGCCAAACTGGCTGCATCGTGGCTCAGGCGCAGAGATATGATGGCCTGGGTTAATTCTAGGTCGATTCCGGTTGGCGAGTTGGGCGGTGCCAGAGGGCGATGGCGTCCCGCCCCGCAAGCTACGAGAATTTGAGACTGTTGCAACTGAGTCCAAGAATCCTGAATTGCGATCGTTGCTGCATTTGTAGATCGCGCTTTCAATTCGGCCATTGGAAAAGCAGCATCAGCCCCAATTAGCTCGGCAATTTCTGCTCTTTTCGGCATTTCTCCGTGCCAAAGCGTGCTGCTAGCAGGTGCGTCATCTAAGAACAATTCTAATTGGCCCGATTCTAAGCGAATGGCAGCATTTTCTAAGGGCAAACCAGCAAAATATAGAAAGTGACTGCTGGCACGAAAGGGATAAGTAAGTGCCGGATAATTGCGAGGAATGCTGCGCCCTGACCATAAAATTACCGGAAAATTAATTAAACTGGCCAGTTTTTGGCGGCGTTGGTGTAAACTATTTGCTAACAATTTATCGCTGTTTGTAATTTTCATGGGTAAAAACCGATTATTTAGACTTGGGTTTGCAGTAAGGACTTCAGTCATTCAATTCTTGGCATTAAATAAATAAAGTCCCGACTTCAAAATTAGCCGCCATTTTTGCACAAAGTCTAATCTTTATCTTCTTTCTGGCTATCGTCTTGCTTGCTGTCTTTTTTATCGTCTTTGTCGTCATCATCATCCTGCTTTTCTTGGGCCGGGATGCTGTCTGGACGCGAGGACAAAAAGGCTGAAAGTGCTACTCCACCGACAATTAGCAGCAAGGCGGCAACAGCCGCCACCAGCCAAATTCGTTTGTTTGGTTGTGGTTGATTTTGTGACATGAGCGATCGCCTCTATTGACTGTTTGATATATGAGACTTTAAAGTATAAGTAAAATTAACAGAAAAAACATGAAAATTTCTCATAAAGCTCCTCAAACTTCTGTGCAAGTACGCGACTGGCCGATCGCACATTTACCGGGATTGAGCAAGGAAAACCAATCTCAACTGGAAGAGTGCAGCATCACCACAACCGGACAACTAATTAGCCTGACGAAAACGCAGGCGGCGAAAGTGTTGCTAGCCAATCAATTACAGATTAACATTCAATATGTTAATAAATGGGTAGCGATGGCAAATTTGGCTCGAATTCCAAGTGTAGGGTGTCAGTATTGCGGGCTGTTACTTCACGCCGGCGTTGCTTCGCCGGCTCAATTGGCTCAAATGCCCGTGGAGAGATTGCACCAACAAGTTTTAAGGCTGCACGTAGCGACAATGCAGCGCAATGACTTGACTCCTTCAGTCGATCGCGTGCAAAAATGGGTTCAACAAGCTAGATTAGTCAGTAGTCATTAGTCAGTTGTCAGTTGTTAGTTGTCAGTTGTTAGTTGTTAGTTGTCAGTTGTTAGTTGTTAGTTGTCAGTTGTTAGTTGTCAGTTGTTAGTTGTTATTAGCAAACAGTCAACAGTCAACAGTCAACAGTCAACAGTCAACAATCATTAGTCAGTTGTTAGTTGTTATTAGCAAACAGTCAACAGTCATTATTATGTCAATTCAAGTTTACGGAATCCCGAACTGCGGAACCTGCAAAAAAGCTTTCCAGTGGCTCAAAGATAGCGAGGTTAATTACGAGTTTATTAACACAAAAGAACAGCCACCGACTCGCGAAACAATTCAAAGCTGGGTAGCTGCTTTGGGCTTTCAACCCATGCGAAATACTTCTGGTCAATCTTACCGCGCTTTGGGCGAGGACAAGAATAATTGGACTAGCGAAGAGTGGGTGGAGGCTTTTGCTAAGGATGCGATGCTGCTGAAACGTCCTCTTTTCGTTAAAGATGGAACGGCTGTTTTAGTAGGTTTCAAAGAAGACGTAATTAGAGAAAAATTGGAGCTTTCAACAACCTGAGTTCAGCCTGTTGTTCGCCGCAAAAACTTAAGTTCGCCCACATCATCCGTGAAACCCCAACGCTCGTAAAACGGCATCATGTTCGGCAAACAATTCAGATAAAAATGCTCGACAGCTTGCAGTTCGGGATGAGTTAAAACTGCATCCATCAACTTCGCACCCAGTCCCATTTTTCTGTGTGTAGGCTTGATAATGACATCAAAAATCATCGCTCTGTAGACAAAATCGGTAATGACGCGGGTAATGCCAATTAGTCGATCGCTCTCATCGACAAAACCAATGATAACATCAGTTGCCGCCAGCATTTTCACAACATCTTCCCGCGTCCGCTTGTCGCTCCAAAACTCGTTTTTGTACAAATCCATCAAGTCGGAAACCTGGCTTTCGGTCAAAGTTTCGACAATTCGGTACTTATCCATTTGATCGGTCATACTCTACTTTACCGTAATCTAGTTTAATTGCGCGATCGGCAATATCAAAATAGCGATCGTCGTGACTAATCACAAACACCGTTTTCCCCCGCCGCTTCAACTCCGGTAGCAACTGCTTGTAAAAAATATCCCGGAAAAACGGGTCTTGATCCGAAGCCCATTCATCAAACAAATAAATCGGTCTATCTTCCAAATACGCCGTCAGCAAAGCCAGCCGCTTTCGCTGTCCCTGAGACAAAGCCGTAGTTGACAAAACTCCATCTTTCACCTGAACTTTATTCTCCAAATGAAACTCTCGCAAATATTCAGCAGCCTGCTTGTCCAAATCGTGATTAGTCATCCCCAAAAGCCTTTCAAACAGATAGAAATCCGAAAAAATTGCCGAAAAATTCTGCCTGTACCACTCACGATTCTCATCAGTAATTGGCTGGCCATCTAGGAGAATTCCTCCCGATTCAGGAATGTACAAACCAGTGATTAACTTAGCTAAAGTAGACTTACCGCTGCCATTCCCGCCAATTATAAACACCAATTGACCCGGATGAAACTTCAAATTCAGCTCGCCCAAACTAAAATTGCTGTCTTCTTTTTCTCCCGGATAGCTGTGAATTACTCGATTTAACTCCAGCGTCTCCCACTCAGCAGTTTGAAACGGTTTAACCGTTGAATTTATCTCAGCTTGACTCGCCAAAGCCAATCCCATTCTCTCTATCTTTTCCACAGAAGTATTAGCACGAAAAATCGCCGGCAACCTTTGCAAAATATTGTTAAACGGAGACATCAAATAGGTACTTGTCAGAATGTAAGCTGACAAAACCGGAGTAGAAACAGGCACAAATTTGGGTAAAACAAATAACAACAAACCCATCAGCATAAAAAACAGCAACTGACCCACTCCAATCGCAACTGCACCAGTATTCAAAGCAGTCACGTTATAATCGCGGGAAGCATCAGCACTCACCTGCAATTCTTCCGTAAAAAACTCTTGGCGGCGCAAGGAATGCAGTTTAAGTTCCTTAATTCCATCAGTAATACTGCGAAAATGCTTAAATAATATATCTTGTTCTTCTCTGGCTAAATCGAAGAATTTCCGCATTTTGCTGAGCAACAACTGCACCGTGGCAATCATCAGCACCAGAAAACTAAATACAACAACAAAAACCGTACCCGAAATCGTGCTTAAATAAGTTAAGCAGCCCACGACAACAGCGATATCAACACAGAGAAAAGGAATCAAAAATATAGTATTAGAAAGCGTTCCCACATCATCCGTGAGAGTTGCCAGCAAGCGGTTAGCGCCCAACTCTTCCAAATTCCGCAAAGGAGTAGACAAAATGCCACGGCTCAAACTCAGCCGCAGATTGTAAACAGCTTCTTGAGAAAGGTAGATTAACAAAAATTGGGATACAAAGCCACTCAAAAGAGCCAAGATTGCTAATCCCGCAAAATACCAGACTAAATTAGCATTGGAATTGTCGCTGATTGCCCGATTAATTAGGGAAATTAACATAGCGCTGCAACCGCCGCTGATTAAGCCTGTGAGTATGGCAATGGAAACATTTAACCAAGAAGCTTTTAACAGTAACCAAATTACATTCATCTAATTTTACTCTTAATTTAAATTTGGAAACTCTGGAATAAACCAAGCAAATCCCCTACTTCTTGGTTACAATCTCGCTCGCCAATGAATTTGATTCAGAAGTCGGGGATATATAGCAATCCTCGCATCAGTTGTAAAAATATGTAGGGGTAGTGCTACCCCTACTCCCCGTGCCTACCCCCCACGGATCGGGGCAACCACGGGGGGTTTGCCCCTACAACAATTACACAATTCATTTAGAATCGCTATATAGCATTAATTTTATTCTTGTACTTCCGTTTCCTGGGTTTCAAATACTACTTTTGCATAAATCTCGTTCATCGACATTTGCACTCCCAAGGAAGCAAAAGAAACTGTTGCTGTTTCTCCCTCATATTCCTGAAATAACCATTGATTAGATTCAGTTTTAATATACTGTTTGACTAACAATTCGTATTGGCTGACTAATACATATTCACGGAATTGAGGAATCGATCGATAAAACCGAAACTTATCCTCCCGATCGAAATCCTTGGTAGACTTAGAAAGCACTTCCACAATTAGCACAGGATTGAGAATCTCATCACTGCGTCCCTCGTTGAAAATGGGTTCTCCTTCAATCACCATTACATCCGGGTAAGTTCCGCGTCGGTACCGAGGAATCCACAACCGCAAATCGTTGTGAAAAAGCTCATAGGGCTGCCCCTCAAGCAAATTTCCCAAGACTCTACTCAAATTTCGGATAATCCGGCTGTGATTAATACTACCACCAGTCATTTGTACAATTTCTCCATCGCGGTATTCATTTCTAAACTCAGCAGTTTCCTCTAACTCCCGGTACTCATCTAGAGTATAAATTTTTTGCTTATTTTCTACTAACATTTTTACCTCTACAGTTGCGACTAATTTTTAACGACGGAGGATTTTATAGAATATGATAGCAAATTTTCAGGTAGCTTGAAAGGGTGCGATTTGAGATATTGCACCCAATTTTATATGGGATTGGTTCCAGAACTGTTTAATTCCATAACTGTTGCTTCATGCCGCACTGGAAAATTCACCGAATTAGCAATAAAACAAACATGATGTGCGTTGTCGTGCAAACTGCGGGCTTTTTCCAAATCGTCACCAGCTTCGATTGTTACCAGCGGATGCAAAATTACCTCGGTAAACCGAATCTTTCCATCCTTTTGCGCCATCTTGCCCGTCGCTGCATCCGAGTAAGAGACTACCCGAATGCCAGCACGAGCGCACAAAGCAAGATAGCTCAACATATGACAAGCTGACAGTGCCATCAACAACAAATCTTCGGGATTGTACAGAGAAGCATCGCCCCGAAAAGTCGGGTCTGCCGAACCCACAAATGGCGGCTTACCCTCAATATTTATGGCATACTCACGAGAATAAGCGTCGTAAGATGAAGTAGAACCTTGACTGGCACCCGTCCAAACAGTGTTGATGCGGTATACGTGTTCTTTAGTCATTCTCAATTACCCACTTTTCTCTGCGTTAATCAGCGTGAATCTGCGCTTAAAAATCATAATTAACAGTATCAGGAGTTACGCAAGTGTCATAATTAGTAAGGTGCGTCATAGCGTAAACTCTTGATTACCCGTTGATAATGAAAGTCTGACGCACCCTACAAGTCGATAGTCCCCAGTTGGCATTAGTCCTAAGTATATCACAACAAAAAAGAAACGCCCAACTGCAAAGAGTCAGGCGTTTTCCACTATTTCAAAACCAGGAAAAATTAATCCCGGCGAGACACCAAGTTAGATTCAATTTTCGCACCCACAACAGGTTGCACATGACTCAATGCAGACTGCAACATGGGAGTTTTGGTAATAGCATCATTAGCCAAATTAAACAAAGGGTTTGACAAAATTCCCGCCAATGTTGTCGCAACCAAGGTGAGTACAACGCTGACTTGCAAAGGCCGCATTCCCTGAAGGTTCCAGCGAATTTCAGGATAATTTTTCACCGCGTCTGACATCTCTTGAGGTTCTTTTACTACCATCATCTTGACAACACGGATGTAGTAGTAAATCGAAACTACGCTGGTAATTAATCCCAGAATAACTAAGCCGTAAAGTCCTGCTTGCCAGCCGGCCCAGAACAGATAGATTTTGCCGAAAAATCCAGCCAGGGGCGGAATTCCACCGAGAGAAAGCAGGCAAATACTTAAGGCTAAAGTTAACAGCGGGTCTTTTTGGTACAAACCTGAGTATTCGCTAATTTGGTCGGTTCCAGTCCGCAGCGAGAACAGGATGATGCAGGCGAAAGCACCCAAGTTCATAAACAGGTAAACCAACATATAAAATATCATGCTGGAGTAACCGGCTTCTGTTCCTGCAATCAAACCCAGCATTACAAAACCGGCTTGGGCGATCGACGAATAAGCCAAAAGCCGCTTCATGCTAGTCTGGGCGAGGGCAACCACATTTCCCAACACCATGCTGAGAATGGCTAAGGCCGTGAACACGAACTGCCACTGTTCGATAAGTGCGGGGAAAGCAGTTGTTAACAAGCGGATTGCTAGGGCAAAACCTGCTGCTTTGGAACCGACAGAAAGAAAGGCAACAACGGGTGTAGGAGAACCTTCGTAAACGTCAGGAGTCCACTGGTGAAAGGGAACTGCAGAGATTTTGAAGGCGATTCCGGCGATCGCAAAAACCAAAGCAATCACCAAACCGAGAGATTGACCTTCATTCACCGTAGAAAGGTTAGCCGCGATCGCACTCAGCTTAGTTTCGCCACCAGACAAGCCGTACAGCAGCGACAGCCCGTAGAGAAACACCGCCGAAGAAGACGACCCAATTAACAAATATTTCAAAGCAGCTTCATTGGAACGCGGGTCGCGTTTTGTGTAACCCGTCAGCAAATAAGACGAGATACTCAGAGTTTCCAACGAAATAAAAATCATCACCAATTCATCAGCGCCGCTGAGGAACATTCCCCCCAAAGTAGCGGTTAGCAAAATGCCGATAAATTCCGCTAAAGCGGTACCCGTTTGCAGTACATAGCGGACGGATATCAAAATAGTGACAGCCGTACTCAAAGCGATAATTCCGCGAAACACTAAACTCAAGGCATCGCTGTTAAAACCGCCCAGAAACGAGATGGTATCCGTGTTATCCCACTGCAAACACAAGGCAGCGACGGCGGCCAACAAACCCGCAACGGCAACGTAGGGAGTCCAAGCCGAGGAACTGCGGCCTACGATTAAATCGCCGACGAGAACCACCAAGAGGGTGATGATGACAATTCCCTCTGGCAAGATAGTTCCAGCATTTAGCTGGGCAGCAAGAGTAGCAAAATCCATATTTTCAGGCAGGTTGGGTAGTACAAGCCGCAAAGGCTGTAAAGGGCTGTGAACTTGTAAAAATTCTTTACCAAACACAGATTGTAGCGGATTACAGCTTCGCGATCCCAATTGGGCGGGTGTTTGTTGCCGGAGAGTGGATACTCGGTAGCGGTTTTGCATACATGGGCGGGCATTGTAGAGATTGCCGCCTGATGTCACCTGGGACGAGAGTCGCGATCGACCATAACTGCCACAATGTAGAAAGTTAAACCACTAATGTGGCATAACCGAAAGCATCCAGGATACAAGCCCCCGGATTCATTCCTTCGCAGACTCAGGACCCAGAAATAAAAAACCTGTATCCGAGAAACTTGCTCCCCGAATTTATCCGTGGGGTCAATTCTTCAAATCTAAAATCTAAAATCTAAAATCTAAAATCGATTGACCTCCAGTATACGATTAAATGTAGGCACACTATCTATTAGCCTTAATCTATCTTACGTTTTTTTAGGTGGAGCTACTTAGAAGATGGTTTGGGAACTGCAACGGTGGTAACACGGACATTCGGATCGAGGGCGTCACCTTGAGAGTAAATATAATCAAATGCCGATCGATCTTTAAGCATATTTGCCCGCAAAAACAGGGCGCTCCAACGGGCGATCGTTTCAATACCCACGGCTCGCTCTAAGGTAGCAGTATTGCGATCGGGCATCGCACCAGGGGGATTATTAACATCGGTAATGCCGAAGTGATTTGCACCCATAACAGTAATCAAAGCTTTGGGTGGTGTTTGAATTTGGTCAAAGGTGCTTTGAGCTCGATCGGGCGGGGCGACACCATCGATAGATCCTTGAATCAACGCCACTGCAATGCCATCATTAGCGATGGGTACAAATTCATTAGCAATCGGATTCCGCAGGTTAGCTCCAAAAAATGCACCCGCTAATAATTCTTTCGGGCGCGTAAATGGCTCTTGACACAAATACAATTCTGGGAGGCATTTATTAGCAATCACTGATAACCCCACTGCACCACCAAAAGAATGACCCAATAAACCAAGGCGCTGCGTATCGATAACAGACGCGATCGGAGATGTGGGCTTTGTGTTTTCGATCGCCATTTGCGACAAAACCGCCGCAATTTGCGAAGTTTCCGACGCCAAATTAGGCGGTGAAGTGGGATTGAAGGGCGAAGGCCGCAAATGGTTCGGAACGACTACCACAAAGCCGTACCGCGCCACATGGCTAGCGTAATCTGAATAAAATGATTTATCTACAAGCACACCTTGCAATAACAGTACAATGGGGAAAGAGTAATTCCCGGAATTAAGATCGGATGGTTTAGGATAATAAATATCAGCTAAATCGTTATTAGCCGATATAGTCGTACTGTAAAAGCTAGTTTCTTTAAATGGCGGTGCATAATCGATTGTTGTGGCAAAGACTTTGCCCCCAAGGACAACCAACGCAGCAATTACACAAACAATTGCTAGGGTTTTTACTGAAAAAAGATCAGGGTTTAAATTCATCATTATTTTGGGTTTGAGAGTGCGTGCATAAGCTACTGAAAAAAAGCAAGTCGGCGACGGTTGGTAATTTATTTAAGGAGCGTTGCCGGGAAAGGTTTCGGACTCTGTGACTAAGAGTATCAACTTGCCATTAATGGAAGTTTGTGTAAAAAATGCCAATAAACTGACTCATAAATAAACACGATTCCAGATTTTAGACCCTTTTTGACTACTTTTATTTTAGCGTGGCTTATACCCCGACCAAATCTGCTTTATAAAAACCTTTTTTAGAGTGGTGAATCGGAATTTCGGTGCAGGGTGGTTTCATTCTCAGGAAAATCATGGTTTTATAGGGGTAGTGCTACCCCTACTCCCCGTGCCTACCCCCCACCGACGAGCGAAGGGCCGTTTCAGGCATCGGGGCAACCACGGGGGTTTGCCCCGGAGCGAGAATGAAACAGCCCTGGATGTTAAATGGGTTCTATAGAACTCCTTGTTAGCTGGCGGGTTTACATTACCAACAGATAATAAGCGGCAATCCCGGTCGGAAATCTACCTGTTGTCCCTGCACTTCTCCATCAAAACCAAGCTCCACCAAATACTCGGTTCCTATCCGTAACTTTAGCTGATTTGTCTCAAGCACTGCTTGCAGTTCAGGTGACGGATTATTGGCAGCAGGACTGACTAATTCTACACGACTAATTTCGCGGAAACCCACACCATGATCCAAAGGCTGTGACTTATCAGCAGAGTATTGATCTGGACGTTTACCAAAGGAAATTTGGAAAAGCATGGGCTCAGTCAAAACATCACTATTTGTTCCTACTGCGATACTCATCGTTTCAGATAAATAAGGTGGATGATATGCCCAACTAGAAAATGCAACTGTGTCCTCAGAACCTTTGGCTGGACGCAAACAGATGCCAAAGGGACACGCACCATTATTCCGATTTGTCGATCGCTCCCAAAGACGAGTCAGATGAATTGGTTCAGACTTCGCCTCTTCTGGATCGTGAATCCATAGCAATTCCAACATTGCGTTATGGAAAAAGAAAGAGCGATTGGTTGTACCTTGTCCGCGATGAATGCGAGATCCACCCTCAACTAAACCAAAGGATGATAAACGATTAGCTTCCGAAGCACCAATATCAGTAAAGATGAAAAGATGGTCGAATTCAAATGTCATAGCATTGTTGATAGAATTGAGCGATCGCTCAAGTAATTTTAACCTTCTGTGATGGGTTTCCTTCCGATCGCCACGCTGATGCTGCACAGCGTACTGTACCAAAGTCCAAAACCTCTACTCAGTAAATCTTTTCCAATCTAAAATCTCAAATCTAAAATCTAAAATCGCCCGATCGATAATCCCAAACCTCTACTCAGTAAATCTTTCCCAATCTAAAATCTCAAATCTCAAATCTAAAATCGCGCAATCGATCGCCCCAGCCTTCAAGTTACAACCAGATTGAGGAACCATCCGCCCGCATCCCGCAGTCTCAACATCCAGTTAGCGACAATTCTGCTAGAGTCAGGTCATCATCCCGTGCATCTTGTAGAGAGGCGATTCGCAGCCTCTGCCCCCAAAGCAGTAAAATCCCATCACATTGTCACCTGCCACCCGATCGGCAGTAAGTTAAAAATTAAGGTAGTTTGAAAATAATCGCCCAAAGTTGAAAGAAACCTTGACATCTGACCTAAACTCTCTAACTTAGACCCTCTAGCTGCGCTGCCATCCATATTTAAAAGATGCCATGTCAACCTTAGTCATCGTCGAATCTCCTACCAAAGCCCGCACCATCCGCAACTTCCTGCCCTCCACCTACCGTGTAGAGGCATCGATGGGCCATGTCCGCGACCTACCATCCTCCGCCGAAGAAATACCAGAAGCCGTTAAAGGAGAAAAATGGGCGCAACTGGGCGTAAACGTGGAAGCAGACTTTGAACCCCTCTACGTCATCCCGAAAGATAAAAAGAAAATTGTTAAAGAACTCAAAGACGCCCTCAAAGACGCCACAGAACTGATTCTAGCCACTGACGAAGACCGGGAAGGCGAAAGCATTTCCTGGCATTTGCTGCAAATCCTCAAACCCAAAGTTCCCATCAAGCGGATGGTGTTTCACGAAATCACCCGCGAAGCTATCCGCGATGCTTTGACTCACTGCCGCGATATCGACAATCGAGTTGTACAAGCCCAAGAAACTCGCCGAATTCTCGACAGACTCGTCGGTTACACACTCTCTCCGCTACTGTGGAAAAAAATCGCTTGGGGTTTGTCCGCCGGTAGAGTCCAGTCAGTCGCTGTACGCCTCTTGGTGCGCCGGGAACGGGAACGCCGCGCTTTCCGCCAAGGTAGTTACTGGGATTTAAAAGCAACTTTGACCCCCCCCAACCCCCCCCTTGGTAAGGGGGGGGCTTCGGACAATCCCCCCCTTGGTAAGGGGGGGGCTTCGGACAATCCCCCCCTTGGTAAGGGGGGACAGGGGGGTGCATTTGATGCCAAACTCGTGACTGTCGGCAATGTAAAAGTTGCAAACGGCAGCGATTTTGATGAAAATACCGGGCAAATTATCGCAGGCCGCCGTGTACTTTTGCTGAACGAAGAACAGGCGCGGGCTTTACTCTCACGCATTCAAAACAAACCTTGGACTGTCAGCAATCTCGAAGAACGGCCAGTCACCCGCAAACCCTCGCCGCCGTTTACGACCTCGACTTTGCAGCAGGAAGCTAACCGCAAACTGAGGCTGGGTGCGCGGGAAACTATGCGAATTGCCCAAAGTCTCTACGAACGCGGTTTTATCACCTATATGCGGACGGATTCGGTGCATTTGTCCGAACAGGCGATCGAAGCGGCCCGCAGTTGCGTGCAAGAACTTTACGGCAGCGAATACCTCAGCCCCCAACCGCGCAAATACACCACGAAAAGCAAAGGCGCCCAGGAAGCCCACGAAGCTATCCGTCCCGCCGGCAGCACTTTTCGGACTCCGCAGCAAACGGGATTGGATGGCATTGATTTCCGCCTCTACGATTTGATTTGGAAGCGGACTGTCGCTTCTCAAATGGCCGATTCCCGCCAAACTCACGTCACTGTATTAACTCAGGTAGAAGATGCCGGTTTCCGTTCCAGCGGGAAACGCATTGATTTTCCAGGCTTTTTGCGGGCCTACGTGGAAGGTTCCGACGATCCGAATGCGGCGTTGGAAGACCAAGAGGTGATTTTGCCGGCGCTGAAGGTGGGGGATAAACCTAATTGTAAGGATTTAGGGGCGATCGGGCACGAAACTCAACCTCCCGCCCGCTACACGGAAGCTTCTCTGGTGAAAATGCTGGAAAGCGAAGGTGTGGGCCGTCCGAGTACCTACGCGAGTATTATCGGTACAATTGTCGATCGGGGATATGCCAAATTAATAGCTAACGCCCTAATTCCGACATTCACCGCTTTCGCCGTCACGACTTTATTGGAAACACATTTTCCCGATTTAGTAGACACCGGTTTTACTTCCAGAATGGAACAAACCCTCGATGAAATTGCCACCGGCGAGGCGAAATGGTTGCCGTATTTGCAAAAGTTTTATACAGGGGAAACCGGACTCGCAACCCAAGTTAAAGAACAGGAAAGTCAGATTGATGCGAAAGTTGCCCGAACTGTGGTACTGGAGAATATTTCAGCTAAAGTCTGCATCGGCAAATTCGGCGCATACCTGGAATCTGAAAGCGAAGAAGGCCTGGTAAAAGCATCGATTCCCCAAGATTTGACGCCGGCCGATTTAGATCCGGAACAGGTGGAGTTTCTGTTAAAGCAAAAAATGGAAGGCCCGGAAAAATTGGGTCTTCACCCGGAAACCGGGGAACCGATTTATGTGCTCATTGGCAGTTATGGGCCATACGTTCAGTTAGGGGATGTTTCGGAAACGAACAAGAAACCGAAGCGGGCTTCTTTACCGAAGGGGACGGATAAGGATAGCGTGACGGTGGATATGGCGGTGAGTTTGTTGACTTTACCTCGGTTGTTGGGAACTCACCCGGAGACGGGGGCGAAGGTGCAAGCTAATTTGGGGATGTACGGGCCTTATGTGGTGCATGACCAGGGTAAGGTGGGTAAAGATTATCGATCGATCAAACCGCCGGATGATGTTTTGACGATAACGCTCGATCGGGCATTGGAAATGTTAGCGCAACCGAAAGCCGCCCGCGGCAGCAGCAAAACAGCTACACCTTTGAAGGAATTGGGCGCGCATCCAGAATCGGGAGAACTTATCAATGTTTACGACGGCCGTTATGGGCCCTACGTCAAACACGGCGATATCAATGCTTCTTTGGCTAAGGATGAATCTGTGGAGAATTTCACCTTACAAAAAGCACTGGATTTGTTAGCAGCGAAGGAAGCAGCGGGCGGCGGAAAATCTAGCAGCAAGTCGAAGAAGTCAACCAAGACTGCGGCGGCGAAATCGGAAACTGCGGCGAAGAAAACAACTACTGCGAAGAAAACCACTGCGGCGAAGTCAGAAACTGCGGCGAAGAAAACCACTGCTAAAAAGACGGAGAGTGCGGCGAAGAAAACCACTGCTAAGAAGACGGCGACTGCGACAACAGCCAAGAAAACAACTAAGTAAAATTAGTTGAGTTTTCCGTCATCCCAGAAACCCGGTGGGCACGGGGGCATCGCCCCAAGTGCGATCGGGTTTCTTTGTTGGTAAACTATTTGACAAGCTGAGGTTTTTAGTAAGGACTGAAGTCCTTAAAATGGGGTTTGAATCTAGTAGGGTGATCGGAGTTTTTCAAGAAAGAGATGTTTGGGCGATCGCTACCATATTATCATGGAATTTTATCGTAAAAAAACCGGAGTCCATTTCGGGAATATATGGAAAAATATACAAATGAGTTCATGTCCTTTGACCTAAGAATTCCTCGATCTTCTGGAGGCAAACCAATCAATCTCACTATCAATATTGAGGCAGTATCATATGGTGCTTAAACATTGCCTGGAGAAAGTAGTTCTTGAGTATCCAGAAGCTAGCAAAGATAGCTTTACAGGACACCAATTTGCTAGCTATTTCAGAAAGACGATCCCAAAATCTATAGAGTCATTCTTACATCTCCCCGATATGTACAGCATTAAAGCTTCGGCCGGTAACGGTGCTTGGGCTAAAGTTCCTTGGATTGCAATATTTAATAAATTAGTCACTGAGACTGTAACTTCAGGATTTTACTGTGTTTACTTTTTCCCTGTGGATGGCTCTGGTGTTTATCTTTCTTTAAATCAGGGTATTGCAGATATACGCGATGAGTGTGGGCTTCCTGGATCAAGAAATATGGTGAGAAATCAAGCAATATTTTTTAGAGATACCCTTGGAGAAGAAGCGATTAAAGATTTTTCTGATTCACTAGACTTAAAGCTAACTTTCATTTCTAAAAAAGACGCTAGAAGATTGGGGCAGGCTTATGAAGCAGGTAACATTGCATCCAAATTTTACCCTAGAAATGAGATACCTGATGATGAGGTATTGACTGACGACCTCAATAAACTCCTAGAAATTTACTTTACTCTTTTTGAAAAAGTTTTTTTAATAAATGATATTCAGAACTCCGAGCCAAAAAAAGACGACTGGTTTGAAGATTTGACAAAATATAGAATATATAGAGTTACTGAAAGAAACCAAAGTTTATCTAAAAAAGTCAAGCAGTTGCAAGGTTATATATGCAAAGCTTGCGATTTCAACTTTGAAGCTCGATATGGAGAAGTAGGCAAGCAATTTATAGAGGCGCATCATACTGTTCCAATATCAAGCTTGAGCAAGGCGAAAATTAAATTAGATCCAATACAAGACTTTACGGTTCTTTGCTCCAACTGTCATCGCATGATTCATCGAATTAAGCCAACGCCAACTTTGGAGGAATTCAAGAAAATATTGAAGATGTAAAATGCTAAATATGCTGATCTCGCGCCCCCAACGCCGCCCAAACCCCATATCCCTCACCTCTCGTTGGTCTAAAATCTCCTCATCTGCCAGAAAAGGCGATATGTGCGATCGACTTTCACGACAAAACTGCGGCAATCCAGAACTAGAAAGCGTACTATACCGCAAATCGCCCACACTGGAAAATTTTAATACTTTGCTTGAGTAAAACTTGACACAGATCCAAACCATGAATTATATTAGACCTATGGATGCAGCAGACATGATTTAATCATGACATCCCGTTACCCACGAGGGTCTAGGAATTCCGGTAAAGACGTTCTGAATACCAAAATTTATATTTTGGCGAAGGCTCCTTAAGGAGCCTTTGTTATTTTAGGGCTTCGGTAATTCCTTATTATTGAATTCAATTAAGATATGGACGGCGGCCCTGAGCGATAGACACGAATCACTTTTTTCGTCAATGTCTCAGCAGTAGATATTGCATCATTAATATTAGCAGTCAGTCTAGCAATATCGTCATCTCGCGTGCAGGCAATAATACCACAGTGGTCAGGTTGCAGCTTGTGCAGTTGAAAGAAATCCCGTCGGTTGACGGTCAAAACAGCCCGATTTTCAATGATGGCAAATGCTAATACATCCTCATCAGGTAGTCCAGCATTTCCTGCTTCTTGAACAGTCAGGACATCATGCCCCAAGGACCGCAGGTTTTGCACGACTTGCCGAGGAAATTGTTCGTCTGCGTAGAGACGCGCCATAGGTTTATTTGATATTTTCAGGTGTATCTAATATTTCGTCAGCCTCATCTTGCAGTCTAATTGCTTCCTCAATTTCGTCAGGATAAGCTTCAGCATAAGCCCAAACATTTACCAAATCAGCAGCACTGAGATGGGGATAGCAGTCTAGGATAAAAGCATCGGTAGCGCCGTCATTGTGATAGCTGGCGAGCAACCAAACGGGAATGCGAGTTTCGTGAATACAAGCATCACCGCCCATCACGCCGGGAGTTTTTGTAATCGGGCGGCCGCTGTTTTTCAGGCTTTGGGTTAAGATGCTGATTGCCTCAGCTTTCTCGGTTGGCGTTAATGCCAAAAGTTGTGTTTCTAATTCTTTGATTGTCATGGAAATTTTAGGATTTATGAATTATGTAGCTATTTGCTATTATAGTGCGATCGCCCGAATCATTTGAGTCTAGATTGCGATCGAACGATCGTGAAAATTTTGATAATTTTCTTGATTATAGCTTGCTTGAGAAAGCACAAAATATGTAGTGTTTTGGGGCTAGATAATTATGTGTTGATACCAGTTCCAAATTAAGGCTTACTTATAAAATACTAGACAAGCTTGCAAAAATAGGTTTGTACTTCCGTCCTTAAAATTCTGTTCTCTTCCTTTGTCTCCTAAGCGTCTGCGGGGTTTGCCCGCCCCTATTTTTTTTGAGACATCTCAACTCAAACTCTTGTCAGGGCTCACTTTTCTGCTTAGTTGTCACCCGTCAGCCAAATCATCCTATTTACTTATTGACAATTGCTCTTCTCTGTTGGATTGTCAGGGAACGTATATATAAGGTTACAAATTGTAT
Source organism: Microcoleus sp. D2_18a_B4 (assembly GCF_036702475.1). Lineage (NCBI taxonomy): Bacteria > Bacillati > Cyanobacteriota > Cyanophyceae > Oscillatoriales > Microcoleaceae > Microcoleus > Microcoleus sp. D2_18a_B4. Next base: position 12,023 of record NZ_JAUBTL010000023.1, on the reverse strand, counting down.
CATAAGCAACAGAAAGTACCCAATCTTTTATGTATCGCTCTACAATGGACAAAAGAAACAAGATTAAGAGGCGCGATCGCTATGGGTATCAATGAAAATCTAGACTGGGAAGAAGCATTTGAGTACCGAGCGGGCTTGACAGTGGAGTTGAAGTCCCAGCCCGGGGTTTTGCATACGATCGCATACTATGAAGTGATGATGGTACCGCCCATCTGGTTAGAAAATGACCCGCGTCCCCGCTATTCTCACGAACTGCGAGTCGTTTCCCACCAGCCAACTGTGTCCAATATTTGCCGGATTTCAGAGTGTCCTGTTTTAGTCGCCTCCTAAGTTTTTTCAGCGGGAAATATTGGCGATGGCATCTAGCCAGCAATCAAACCGATGCAGTGATTTTCGGATTGAGATTGCTTTAATCTACTTTGTGGCGATCGCTTACGCTTAAGATATAGATGACGGTCCAGAACGATAGACTCGAATCAATTGACCTGTTAATGTTGCAAGTGAGGAAATAGCTTCATTAATGTTAGTCGCCATTCTTGCTAAGTCCTGGTCTGCCTTACAGACAATAATTCCAGAATGGTCAGACTGTAAGCTGTGCAGTCTAATAAAATGACGGCGATTTAGAGTTAAAACAGCTCGATTTTCACTGACTGCAAAAGCTAACACTTCTTCGTCAGGAATTTTTTGGTTATCTTTTCCGGCTTCTTGTACTGTCAAAATATTGTGACCCATAGGGCGCAGCAATTCTACAACCTCTCTGGGAAATTGTTCGTCACCATAAAGACGCGCCATCATCTTAATCCTCGTCATTCTCGCGGATAGCTATTTCAATTTCATCGGGAAAAGCTGCCGCATAAGCCCAGGCATTTGCTAAATCAGTAGCTGTTAGTGTGGGATAGTTATTTAAGAGTCGAGACTCGTTCATGCCCAAACGACGAAAACTTTCCAGTACCCAAACAGGAATGCGAGTGTTTCTGATACAAGCATCACCGCCGCAGACACCGGGAGTTTTGCTAATTCCTTGCCAGGTGTTGGCTAAGTTTTGGGTTAATAATTGGATGATTTGAGCTTTCTCGGTTGGCGTTAAGGCCAGAAGTTGCGCTTCTAATTCTTTGATATTCATGAAATCTATTTGATTTATGAATTAGGTATGTATTTAATATTGTATGGCATCAATTGCTTGATGAGTCGGAATGACACAAGAACGGGAGCAAAAACAGGATTAACTGGTTTGCTAAATTGTCTCTGCTAGTTAGGTTTCTTGCAAAATGTTGTGAATTAATTCTGCTGCTAGTTCTAACTTATCGCGGTGAGTCAAGGCTTCCATGTCAACGATGACGACTGAGCGACGGTTGGGTGCGGGTGCGGCTGGGGGTGTGGCGGCGGGCAATTCCAGGGTTTCGTAGAAATAATCGATAGGTTTGCTGTAGACGGCGGCGAAGGCGGGTAACTCCCTCTCGGCGTCTACTTTGCGCTTGCCGTTTTCGATACACGAGATGGCTTGTTGGCTCAGGGTTATCCCGTAGCGCAGCTCTAACTGCTCAATAACTTGCTCTTGGGTTAATCCGAGTGCTTCGCGGGTAGCCTTGAGGCGCTTGCCAAGGGAGAACGCCATATCAGGAAATCATGTAAAGGACAAGGAAATCCTATATTTTTCCTTAAGAAACCTCCATCCGATAAATCACTAGCTATACGATAATCATGTAAAATTCAAATAATCATCGCCCCAGTACCAATTTCCAACCAGTCAAAGTCTGTTTGTCAATATCTTGAGAAAGGAATTAGCAATCTTATGAAGAATCAAGTTTTTGTTGGTAGTATCGCGCTCTTAATATTGAGTATATCTCTGCCAGGTAATGCTCAATCAAAGACTCCTGTAACGGATCAATTTGGTGCCACATGAACGACACCAAATGCCAATGTATGGCGCGAAGAGTGTAGAAAGTTTTACCGCATCAGGCTCAAGCCAGATGGTACTTTCATGACTGAGACTACTGAAATAACAGATGAATTTGGTGTTACGGGAAAAACACCTGATGGCAATCAATGGTTAAAAAGAATCAGTGGGACTTTTTAACTGTTGGTGCAGGTAAGGAAGTAAGAAAATTGAAAGGCGATCGCACTTTTTTCAACATCTCGATTAAAGTGCGATCGCTCTTTTTTACAAAATTTGCACTGACTCAGTATTAATTTCAGTTAAATTAGTCAGTTTGATATCATTCGTCAACAGCATTGCATTGAGAAACTTGGCTGTTGCTGCAACTACGGCATCGGGAAGTTTTAGCCTGTAAGTTTTCCGCAAAGCGATCGCCAAATCTTTGATATTACTATCCAGTCCAATCACTGTAACATTAGTCAAAAAATCACGAATCAGTGCCTCTTCTTCTAAACTGAGACTAGAATAAGATAATAATTCTATCTCACTTATCACAGAAACAAAATATTGTCCTGCTGGTAATGGATTTATTAAGCGACCGCCCAAGTAGTACAAAGATACATTAGTATCTAGCACAATTAAATCTTGACTCAATCCCACTCCTCCCTAATTTGTCTCTGGTACTCTAAGGGGTCTTGAGTTAGTTTAATGACACCCGCATACTTGGCTAAATTACTGTTTTCTTTCTTTTGAATTATCAAAGTCTCTAACAGTTGCTCAATTTTCTGCCAGTCCTCGTAATCAATCAGGACTGCAACTGGACGCATTGCTTCGTCAGTCACAAGTTTTTTCTTAACAGGTAGCATTAAGGCCCCCTTCAGATTTAATTTTTAACTTTTCCATTATAGCTCCAGAATTTAAAATGGGCATATCGAAATTACTAGCAGCTTGTGTGACATTTTTTAGCGAGCAATAAAAAAGCGTTCCGATCGCCCAAAACCATCTATAATAAAAAAGTCAGCGCTCGTGACGCGTGAAATTATGAACATCAAAGTCGTATTAGAACCCAGTGAAGAAGGTGGATATACCGTCTATGTTCCCTCACTGTCAGGCTGCATCAGTGAAGGGGAAACCCTTGATGAAGCGTTAGCAAATATTCAAGAAGCGATTGAACTTTACTTGGAGCCGATGGAAGAGGAATTGAGCATTTCCGAAGGTGCAATTGTGAGGCAATTGGTGCTGTGAGCAGCGATCGCACTTTTTTCAGTATCTCGATGAAAATGCGATCGCCAAAATCTATGGGTCATATCTATCTCTGACTGATAACTGTCTCCCCTTTAGCCTCAACCTCATCAACCTTTAAAGTTTTATCCCGCTGCCAAAACTCATCCAGCAACTTAAAAAAATACTCAAACCCCTCCTTTTCATCCACTGAGTAAAGCATGATAATTTTTGCCCAAGAATTCACCGACAGTACCTTAAACCGTCTCTGCAACCAAGGCTGAAACTCCCCGAAAAACTCATTTTCCTGTTCGCTTGACTCAATTCCTAATTCTCGCCTCGCTGTTTTATAACCCGCCAAAAACATAAACAAATCGCTAACCGAAGGTTTCCCAATGTACATCCCCGGTCTAGCTTTTATTTTTTCTATAATCTCCAGCAATCCACTCATCCTTACCTCTTGTTTGAGCTTGACACTTCCATTTTACAAACTTTCCAACTCTTCCACAACAAATTCCTCACTTTGACAGTGAAAATCCTTAACCCATTCTTCCCTTAACATCCCATCTGTTGATAGGTTGTCAAAGACTAGACCTGCCACTTCAACGCCATAATGTTTACCGTTCACTGTAATCGATTCTTCAACTCCCAGACGTTCTAGACGTTCGCTGATAATGTAATCTTCCTCCTGATATCTTGTTCTCAGTCTCAGAATCTTTCCCTGAATGCCTTGTTGTTCTAGCCATTCCATAACAGCTACAGCACAGCGATCGCATTCAAGAATCTTGAATTGACGTACTATTTTTTTAATTTCTTGATAAATCTCTAAATTAGAAAAATTGCTCACCCTTTTACCCTGAGCCTAGACAAACATACAGAACTCTACCAGAAAAGGAGTCAGCGGACAATTCGCCTGCATAAATAAAATTTAATTCACATATAAATCATTACGAGTTCTACCTTGAGAAGTATCTTTTTGGGGACTTGCACAGCACATCCGGCGACCCGCTGCACATACGTATCAGGTGCACAGTGCACACTCTCCGCAAACTCTTGTGTAAATCCTATTTTATATTACTGAATTCCTTGATCCCCGAAAATTTTCATCTTTCTTCCATCAAAAGCGTGCGATATTTAGCCAGAAATTAACATTGATTTAAACTTTTATTTAGGCATAAACGAGCTAGAATTCAATAGTTTGCGTGGAAGACATGGAGGTTAAATACACAAAGTCTGCTATAACAAATTAATATCGATCGCACTTCTCGATCGCACTTTACAAAACAACCACAACTTAGGAGTCAATCGCTAATCATGCTAGGAACAACCCAGATCCCGCAATTAAAGCCGCTTTCCGACTCAGAACTACACAAAATGAACGCCTACTGGCGGGCGGCAAACTACCTATCCGTCGGACAAATCTATCTCCTCGACAACCCCCTACTCAAAGAACCCCTCAAAATCGAACACGTCAAACCGAGACTCCTCGGACATTGGGGCACTACTCCAGGTTTAAACTTCATCTACGTTCACCTCAACCGCATCATCAAAGCCCAAGACCTCAACACCATCTACATCGCAGGCCCTGGACACGGCGGGCCGGGCTTGGTCGCAAACACCTATCTCGAAGGCACTTACAGCGAATATTACTCGAACATTTCCGAAGATGAAGAGGGTATCAAACGGCTGTTCAAACAGTTCTCCTTTCCCGGCGGTATCCCCAGCCACGTAGCCCCGGAAACCCCCGGTTCGATTCACGAAGGCGGCGAACTCGGCTACGCCCTCGTCCACGCTTACGGTGCAGTCTTCGACAATCCCGATTTGATTGTGGCGGCCGTTGTCGGCGACGGGGAAGCCGAAAGCGGCCCCTTGGCTGCTAGCTGGCATTCTAACAAGTTTCTCAACCCGGTTCGCGACGGGGCTGTGTTGCCGATTTTGCACTTGAATGGCTACAAAATTGCCAATCCAACGCTGTTGGCCCGCATTCCGCAGGAGGAATTGGAAAGTTTGATGGTCGGTTATGGCTACAAACCTTATTGGGTGGAAGGTTCAGACCCGGAAACCATGCACCAGTTGATGGCTGCAACTCTCGATACCGCGATCGGCGAAATTAAGGCGATTCAGGAAAAAGCCCGGACAGAGGGCTATTCGGGCCGTCCCCAGTGGCCGATGATTGTGATGAAAACTCCCAAAGGCTGGACGGGGCCGAAGGAAGTTGACGGTAAGAAAACTGAGGATTATTGGCGATCGCACCAAGTCCCACTTTCGGAAATGGCTTCTAAGCCGGGACACGTCCAACTCCTCGAAGATTGGATGAAAAGCTATAAGCCGGAAGAACTCTTCGACGAAAACGGCAAGTTAATTCCCGAATTAGCAGAACTCGCACCCAAGGGATCTCGGCGCATGGGGGCAAATCCCCACGCTAACGGCGGCCTGCTGCTGCGAGACTTGAAAATGCCGAAATTTGAAGACTACGCCGTTGACGTGCAAAAACCGGGCACTGTAATGGCAGAAGCAACCCGCGTTTCCGGCCGCTTCCTGCGAGACGTGATGACACTGAATCAGGAAAACGCCAATTTCCGCATTGTCGGGCCTGACGAGACGGCCTCAAACCGCCTCGATCCGGTGTTTGAAGTGACGAACCGGGTGTGGGCGGGGGAAATTTTGCCCGAAGACGACCACATCTCCCCCGATGGCCGGGTGATGGAAGTCCTCAGCGAACATCTATGTCAGGGATGGCTGGAAGGCTATTTGCTGACGGGACGCCACGGCTTTTTCTCCTGCTACGAGGCGTTTATTCACATCATCGATTCGATGTTCAACCAACACGCCAAGTGGTTGAAAACTACTCGTCACATTCCTTGGCGCCGACCGATCGCCTCTCTGAATTACCTGCTAACTTCTCACGTTTGGCGCCAAGACCACAACGGTTTTTCTCACCAAGATCCGGGTTTTATCGACCACGTAATTAACAAGAAAGCGGAAGTTGTGCGGATTTATTTGCCGCCGGATGCTAATACTTTGCTGTCGGTAACGGATCACTGTCTCCGCAGTCGCCACTATGTCAACGTGATTATTGCAGGGAAGCAGCCGGCCTTGCAGTATTTGGATATGGATTCTGCGATTAAACACTGTACCGCAGGCATCGGCATTTGGGAGTGGGCTAGCAATGATAAAGGCGGCGAACCGGATGTGGTGATGGCTTGCGCGGGTGATGTTCCGACGCTGGAAACTTTGGCGGCGGTTGACATTCTCCGCCGAGATTATCCCGATTTAAAAGTACGGGTGGTGAATGTGGTGGATTTGATGACGCTGCAACCTGCTAGCGAACATCCCCACGGTTTGTCTGACAAGGATTTTGATACTTTGTTCACGAAAGATAAGCCGGTGATTTTTGCTTTTCACGGCTATCCTTGGCTGATTCACCGCTTGACTTATCGCCGGACAAATCACTCGAATATTCACGTTCGGGGTTACAAGGAAGAGGGAACGACTACGACGCCGTTTGATATGGTGGTGATTAATGACCTCGATCGATTCCATTTAGTTGGAGATGTACTCGATCGCGTTCCGAAACTGAGTTCTGTTGCAGCTTACGGCAAACAAGCTATCCGTGACAAGCTGATCGAACACAGGCACTATATCAACGAACACGGCGATGATATGCCGGAAATCCGTGACTGGAAGTGGCCGCACGCGGGCCCGGTTTCGCCGGAAGCGCCGAAGGAAACGAAAGATCCGACAACGACAGGAGATCAAACCGTGCGATCGGGTGCACCGGGCTAGCGATATTCTGGGTAGGGACACGGCATTGCCGTGTCCGGCACAGGATCGTGGATTAGGACACGGCATTGCCGTGTCCCTACGGGATTCAATTTGTATTAGAATAAAGCTTCAGCAAGCAATGTCAATTTCGAGGTATGCGCCCGGAACAATCGTGTCGATCGCGTTCCGAATCTCGTCTTGATGTTTTTGAATGCGAGGCCAAGAAGTAGACAGCAAAACCACAATAGCAATTTGTCGGTTTGTCAGGTTTTGTTGATAACGCAAGTTGCGATCGGTCGTCACCAGCAGATTATACCCATCGCGTTCGGCAGTGTCGAGCAGATCGCCATTTGCTAATGTTGACCATCCACGTTCATAAGCAGTATCTACTGTATGACTCAGCAGCGATCGGCGCAACGGTACTGGCGTACCTTGATCGAACAATATCTTCATGCCACCATCTGCGTTAACGAGGCTAGGGCGCGATCGAGTAATACCTCAACTTGGGCGCGAGTTACTCCCGGAAACCATTCGAGAAACTCGTCAATAGAAGCCCCATCTTTAAGGTTCTCGAAAAAGGCGGCAACAGGTACGCGCGTTCCCCGAAATATCCATGCACCACTCACCTTGGTCGGATCGCGTTCAATGACTTCAAAGAGGTCTATATTCTGCATGACGTTCGTTGCTTGTTGCGGATGAAGTAAAACAACTAAGATAGAATTAATCTTATCATAAATCAATGGTGGTTTAGGATTTGTACATTCAAAAGAGGCGGGAATGCTTAAAGAAATAGAAATCCAAAATTTTAGGTGTTTTGAGCAAATCAAAATTTCTGGGTTTGAAAGAGTAAATTTAATCGGCGGTAAAAATAATGCTGGCAAGACAGCATTGCTAGAAGCACTTTTTCTCTATAACGATCCCGACGGTAGAAGTATATTCGCATTAAAAAAGCTGAGAATGGAATCGTCAGCATCGTCAGAATCCTCAGAATGGATAGAATCAATAGAATCAATATATAAAAGGGAATGGGACAACTTGTTTTATTCCCTCAACAAAGACGCAGTTATAGTAATTCATGGAAAAGATGAAAGTAATGTCGTAGATAAAATAGAAATTTGGTTAGATGAATCTGGAAATGTAGACAATATTTTCTCAGACACAAATGTAGAAAGATTAAGAGAGTTATTCTTGAAGGATAAAGATGATTTGTCAGTCCTAAATATCAAATTAACTCGATACAATCAAGAAACTGTTAATTCCGTTGCAATAGCTACTTCATCAAAAAAAATGGGGTTTGGCAGTCGTCCTAATGTTAAAGAACCGCCTTTTATTCCATCTTGTATGAGGTCTTTTGAAAGGAATCTCACGGAACTATTTGACCTGGCGCGTTTGAATGAAAAAGATAGCGAAGTTTTGAAAGCTTTTCAAATTCTCGACTATTCAATAGAATCAGTAGACAGTTTTTCGATCGGGGAACCCACGCTCTACTTGAGAAGGAAAGGCGAAAAGCGTTTGCCTTTATCATTGTTTGGAGATGCCATTAACAGAGTTGCAGAAATAATCCTTAAACTGGTAAACAGCGAACACAAAATACTGCTAATTGATGAGATAGAAAATGGCATACACCATACAAGTCAGCGGGAGTTTTGGAGAGTGTTATTTCGGTTGGCGGTTGAAATGGATACGCAGATTTTTGCTACAACGCACAGTTTAGAGATGCTTCAAGCATTTGCGGATGTGGGTTTAGAACAAAATCAGGAATGCAGCAGCGCATATTTTGAACTAGCAAGGAAACTCAAAACAAATCAAATAATCGGAAGTCGGCTCGATTTGGAAACTCTTAGTTATGCCATTGAGCATCAAGAAGGAGTGAGAGGTGAGTAATATTGTCATAGTAGAAAGTAAAAATGATAAAATTTTCATGCAGGCAATGGTTGAAAAACTAAACTGCGATATCCAGGTAGCATCACCTATTTATATAGATGATTATCAAAGTTTGGAAGGCTTGAGCGAAACAGAGTTAATCAAAGCTTTAAAAAATTTAATAAGAAAGATTGACCGAAAAGATATCGAAAAGATAGGAATTATTATAGATATTGATAATTGTTCAGAGCAAGAACGGCTGAAATTCGTAGATAGATGTATAAAACAAGTGTTTGAAGCTGAAAGCTTGTCAAGCACTAAACAATTTATCGATATTTGTACAGATCATGGAACAAATGCAAAATTGGCTTGTTACTTTACAAATTTTGAAGGTAAAGGCGAACTGGAAACGCTTTTAAAGGCAATAAAGGCTAGAGAATCTCCTCATGCTGATTGTTTGGATAGCTGGAAAACCTGCATAGAAAGCCAGGGACAGCAAATTAACCAGAAAGGTTTTGATAAATTCTGGGTGAGCATCTATCTCAGGTATGATACTTGCTCAGATAACGAACAGCAACAAGCTGGAAGGAAATGCAGTATGTCTGGGTTTGATTATGTTATGGAACAGAAAAAAGATATTTGGGATTGGGATAATCCTGCACTCGATGATTTGAAGGAGTTTTTTAAACTCTTTTGCTAATATAGTAAAATTCACATACAATTAATATCAAATCCGTTGGTATCGCAATTATTCATCTCTCTCTGATCTAACTCTGCGCCCTCTGCGCCCTCTGTGGTTAATCAAAAAAAATCCTGTTCACCAATCAAATAAGATATCTCTATGAGCTTAAAAATCTACTTTGTACGACACGGTGAAACGACTTACAGCCAAACAGGTGGCTTCTGCGGCGCTATCGATCCAGAATTAACGCCCGTAGGTTCTCAAATGGCAGAACAGTTTGCTGCTACTTACGCAAAATTGCCTTGGAATGCTGTTTATGTCAGTCCGATGAAACGCACAATTGCCACTGCAAAACCTTTGTGCGATGCTGTGGGAATTGAAATGCAGCTTCGCGACGGACTGAGGGAAATTAATTACGGTGAGTGGGAGGGCAAAACAGTAGAAGAGGTCAAAAAAGACTACGAAGAAGATTATATTAATTGGCTGACTGAACCTGCTTGGAATGCACCGACGAATGGGGGCGAGACTTCCGTGGAAATTGCTAGCCGATCGTCCTTAGTTATCGCAGAAATTCAGGAAAAGTACAAGAGCGGTAATGTTTTGGTTGTCTCGCACAAAGCAACTATTAGGATTATTCTGTGCACTCTCTTGGGGATTGATTTGGGGCGTTATCGCTATCGCATTGCCGCTTTAGCAGCTTCTGTCAGTATTGTTAAGTTTGACGTGCGCGGGCCGCTGCTGGAGGTTTTGGGCGATCGATCGTACATGGATGAAACTCTCCGCAATTTACCGGGTACTTGAAATTGCGGGTAAGGTGCGGGAGCGCACCTACATCCTGCAACTAAATCGCGCCTATGTTAGACAATCCTAAAATAGCACCTGCTCCCAAAATATGACCAAAGGCCATAGTTCCCACAACTGCACCCAAACTCAAACCGCCGAACATACTGGATGAGGGCATTGCTGGGCCTGTGTGAGGCTTTTGGATGGTTGATTTGCCGATCGCAATAGCTAAAATATTGCAAAGAATCATAATCAAACCGATCGTGGGGCTCCACTCTATGGTTCTGGGGGCAACGGCAAGTAAAATTGGTGTAAACATCGATCGACTCCTTAAACTTTAGTAAACGAAAATGTGCATAGAAGATATATCAAAAAAATGCAACTCTTCGCTACACATTGCATTAAGAGTTAATTTTTCGACATATTTCTTAAAAATTTTCCCAGGATCTCAAGGTTTCTTCGTCTGTGCAGGCGGATGAAAGTTGGACAAGATGCGATTGCAATCGCCTAGCGATCGAAAGAACGAATCAACAGGAAATAATAAAGCATGAAAATACTGGTGTTAAATGCGGGTTCTAGCAGTCAAAAGAGCTGTCTTTACGAGTTAAACGATGTCCTGCCCGATCGACCTTTGCAACCCCTCTGGTCAGCTCAAATTGATTGGACTCACCAGCAGGGTATAGCAGAGTTGAAAGTCAAAACAGCAAAAGGCGATCGACTTGAAGAAGAGTTTGCCTCAGACTCTCGCAAAGATGCTATTTCTCGAATGCTGGAGAGTCTGTGGAGGGGAAGAACTCAAACAATTAATGATTTAAAAGAGATTGATATTGTCGGCCACCGCGTCGTACACGGCGGACAAGATTATCAGCAAAGTACGTTAATTTCGCCGGATGTTAAAAAGGCGATCGCCCGTTTATCTGTTTTCGCCCCTGTCCACAATCCGGTTAACCTCGAAGGTATCGAAGCGATTGAAAAACTCCTCCCAAATGTGCCGCAAGTAGCAGTATTTGATACAGCTTTTCACGCACAATTGCCGCCTGCAGCCTTTGTTTATCCAGGCCCCTATGAATGGCTGGAAAATGGGATTCGCCGTTACGGTTTTCACGGGATTAGCCATCAATATTGCGCGCGTCGGGCCGCCGACATTCTGGGTCGAGATGTGGCAGATTTGCGGTTGGTTAGCTGTCATTTGGGCAACGGATGTTCTCTGGCGGCCATTCGCGGTGGCTGGAGTGTTGACACGACGATGGGATTTACGCCTTTGGAAGGTTTGATGATGGGAAGTCGATCGGGTTCGATCGATCCAGGCATTATCATTCATCTGTTAAAACAATCCGATTTTACTGCTGAGAAACTTGATGGTATTCTCAATCGAAATTCAGGTTTAAAAGGGATTTCAGGGGTGTCTAGCGATCTGCGGCAGATAGGAGATGCGATCGCCCAAGGTAATCAGAGAGCTCAACTTGCTTTGGATATTTACATCCACCGTTTGCGTGCGGGAATTGGTGCCATGCTGGCGAGTTTAGGAGGGTTGGATGCTTTAATTTTTACGGCGGGAGTTGGGGAAAATTCTGCTCTTGTACGGGCTGCCGCTTGCGAAGCTTTTGGATTTATCGGGTTAAAATTGGATGAGGAGAAAAATCAACATTCATCGATCGATCAAGATATTGCGGCAGTGGATTCAGCCGTGAAAATTTTGGTAATTCACACACAGGAGGATTGGGAGATTGCGCGAGAATGCTGGAAACTTTCTCACTAAGGATCGCGAATTAAATAACTTACAATTTTAATTGTTATTGTGGGATGGGCGTCCCGCCCGTCCAAAAAGGACGG